>QEUR01000151.1 GCA_003577095.1 Acidobacteriota bacterium | reverse complement strand
ATCAGCTCCCGTCGGGCTCCTGGCCGGCCGGGCTGACGCCGAGCCGCCGTGGCACCTCCGTCAGCGCCAGCCGGACCCAGGTCGCGACCTCGTCGGTGACCGGCAGCTGCGCCATCCGGTCCTGGTCCACCCACTCCATGCCCCCCTCGCCGCCGAGCTCGGGCAGGCCCGGTCCGTCCGAGGCCACGGGCACCGCGAAGTAGATCAGGTCGATGTGCTGGTGCTCGGGGGAGATGTCCTCCAGCTGGACGCCCTCGGGCCGGACCAGCTGGCGCGGCGCGTCCTCGGCGTGGTGGTCGATGCCGGTGCCTCCCACCAGGCGCACGTGCAGGCCGGCCTCCTCCAGCGTCTCGCGCAGCGCCGCCTCGTCCGGCAGCTCGCCGGGCTCGATGTGACCGCCCGGCGGCAGCCACAGGCCCGTGCGCCGGTGCAGGTGCAGCAGGACGTGCCCGCGCTCGACGACGAAGACCGCGACGGTGAAGTGGTAGGCCTCGGGAGGGTAGCGGGGCGGGGGCGTCATGGCGGGCACGATAACCGCGCAGGTGTGCCGCACCGCTGGCGGTAGGGTTGGGCGGCACCGGGGCGGCGTCCTCGCCGCGCCGGAACCGCATACCGCAGACCACCCACCCCGAGGAGCACGCACGTGTCCAGCCAGATCACCGTCCACGTCGCAGGCAGCGAGCGAACGGTGCAGCAGGGCACGACCGCGGCCGACCTCTTCGCCGACGACCGCCAGGTGGTCGTCGCCCGGGTCGGCGGCGAGCTGGTCGACCTCGCGCACGTGCTCGCCGACGGCGACTCCGTCGAGCCCGTCCTGGTGACCGAGGACGAGGGCCTCGCGGTGCTGCGGCACTCCTGCGCCCACGTGCTGGCCCAGGCGGTGCAGCAGACCTTCCCGGAGGCCCGGCTGGGGATCGGTCCGCCGATCCGCGACGGCTTCTACTACGACTTCGACGTCGAGGAGCCGTTCACCCCCGACGACCTCAAGCGTCTCGAGAAGACGATGCAGAGGATCATCAACTCCGGCCAGACCTTCCACCGCCGCGCGGTGTCCGACGACGAGGCGCGCCGCGAGCTGGCGGCCGAGCCCTACAAGCTCGAGCTCATCGGCCTCAAGGGCGGCTCCGCGGAGCAGGCCGCCGAGGGCGCCTCGGTCGAGGTCGGCGGCTCGCAGCTGACGATCTACGACAACGTCGACCGCACCGGTCAGGTGGTGTGGGGAGACCTGTGCCGGGGCCCGCACGTGCCCACGACCAAGATGATCGCCAACGGCTTCAGGCTGATGCGCAGCGCGGCCGCCTACTGGCGCGGCTCGGAGAAGAACCCCCAGCTGCAGCGCATCTACGGCACCGCGTGGGCGAGCAAGGACGACCTCAAGGCCTACCTGGAGCGGCTGGCCGAGGCCGAGCGGCGCGACCACCGCAAGCTCGGCGCGGAGATGGACCTCTACTCCTTCCCGGAGGAGGTCGGCCCGGGGCTGCCGGTCTTCCACCCCAAGGGCGCGATCCTGCGCCGGACGATGGAGGACTACGTCTGGCAGCGCCACGTGGACAGCGGCTTCTCCTACGTGACCACGCCGCACCTGGCCAAGGAGGGTCTGTTCCACACCTCCGGGCACCTGCCCTACTACGCCGAGGGCATGATGCCGCCCCTGGACGACGACGGGCAGCTCTACCGGGTCAAGGCGATGAACTGCCCGATCCACAACCTGATCTACCGGAGCCGGCAGCGCTCCTACCGCGAGCTGCCGCTGCGCTACTTCGAGTTCGGCACGGTCTACCGCAACGAGAAGTCCGGCGTCCTGCAGGGCCTGACCCGGGTGCGGATGATCACCCAGGACGACAGCCACTCCTACGTCACCAAGGAGCAGGCGCCGGCCGAGATCAAGCACCTGCTCGACTTCGTCCTCGGGCTGCTGCGCGACTTCGGCCTGGACGACTACTACCTGGAGCTGTCCACCCGCGACGAGACCGGCGACAAGAAGGACAAGTTCATCGGTTCCGACGAGCAGTGGGCCGAGGCGACCAAGATCCTCGAGGACGTCGCGGTCGCCTCCGGGCTCGAGCTCGTGGCCGACCCCGGCGGCGCCGCCTACTACGGCCCGAAGATCTCCGTCCAGGCGCGCGACGCCATCGGCCGCACCTGGCAGATGTCGACGATCCAGTACGACTTCAACCAGCCCGAGCGCTTCGGCCTGGAGTACTCCGCCGCCGACGGCACCCGCCAGCAGCCGGTGATGATCCACTCGGCCAAGTTCGGCTCGATCGAGCGGTTCATCGGCGTGCTGGTCGAGCACTACGCCGGGATGTTCCCGCCGTGGCTGGCGCCGGTGCAGGTCGTGGGCGTGCCGGTCGCGGAGGACTTCGACGACTACCTGCAGGACGTCGCCGCGCAGCTGCGCGAGGCGGGGATCCGGGTCGAGCTGGACCTGTCCGACGACCGCTTCCCCAAGAAGATCCGCAACGCGAGCAGGAGCAAGGCCCCCTTCATCCTCATCGCCGGCGGTGAGGACCGGGACGCGGGCGCGGTGTCCTTCCGCTACCGCGACGGCTCGCAGAAGAACGGCGTGCCCGTCGCGGACGCGATCGCCGAGATCACCGCCGCGGTCCGGGACCGGGTCCAGGTCTGAGCCGGACGCGGGCAGGGCGGTCGTCGTGGAGTCGCTGGGCGAGCTGGCCGGCCAGGGCGAGGTTCGTGTCCGCCGGCTCGCCGAGGACGAGGCCCTCCTGCTCGGCGCGCTGCACCTGCAGGCGCTGCGCCGGCGGGGCGTCGACCCCGCCGCCCGGGGTGGGGGCAACCACGTCCAGGACCTCGGTATGGCGTGGCGCGCCCGGTCCGGCGACCTCCCCGCGTGGGTGGCCGAGCACGGCGACCGGCACGTGGGGATGGCCCTGTGCCGGCTGCCGGCGCTCCCGCACGTCGGCACCGGCCTGCCGACGCTCCTCGCGCTCGAACCGCTCGGTGCCCCGGGGCCGGAGGCGGTCGCCCTGGCGCTGGTGCGAGCGGTCGTGGACTGGGCCGGCCGGGCGGGCCACCCGGCCGTGGACGTGGACGGCGAGGTGACGCTGCCGCCGTCGGTGCTGGACGCCGCCCGCGCCGACGTGCGCGACGGGCGGCGTCTGCGCCTGCCGTCCCGCCCGTGAGTCACGCCTCCCGGGTGCGGGCGCCGATCCCCCTGAGCCAGGCGCCGAGGACGCCCCCGGCGTCGGCCGGGGTCCCCAGCCGCCCGTAGCCGACGAGCCGGTCGTAGAACAGGCCGTTCATGATGGCCACGAGGTCGTGCGCGCGCAGGTGCGGCTCGGGCACCCCGAGGTCGGTCAGCATCGTCTCGGCCTGCTCCAGGATCGTGGCCCGCACCGGCGAGGCGCTGGTGAGCAGCTCGTAGACCTCCGCGTCGTCGAGCGAGTCGATCGTCAGGGCCATCCGGGCCCGGATGTCGGTGCCGCGGGCGGCGACGTGCTCGAAGGCCTCGACGAGCTGGGGGACGGCCTCCTCGACGGTGCGCGCCGGAGGGGCACCCGGGGGACGCAGGTGGGCGATCCCGGCGATCCTCGCCACGACGAGCAGGACGAGGTCGCGCCGGGTGCGGGCGTAGTTGGAGGTGGTGCCCTCGGGCAGCCCGAGGCGCCGGTCCACCCGGCGGTGCGTCAGGCGGTGCCCCCCGCCCTCGGCGGCGAGCTCCATGGCGGCCTGCGCGATCTCGTCCCTGCGGCTCATCGGCTGCTCCTGGTGGTCGTGCATCCCTGTCGTGCTGTCACTACGATAGTAGTACGGTGAGAGGGAGAAGGATCGCCCGGGGTCTCCGCGCGAGTCTGCCGCACCGCACCGTCACCCGGAGGAGACATGGCCGGAGCCCTGTCCACGACCCTGGTCATCGCCCTCTTCGCCGCCACCGCGCTGCACCCGCCGCTGCCCAGGCGCAGCACCCCGTTCAGCCCGCAGTTCGCGATCACCTGGTGGATCAACGAGATGCCGGTCCTGGGGCTGTGGTGGCTGGCGCTGGGCACCTGGGAGAC
Source organism: Acidobacteriota bacterium (assembly GCA_003577095.1). GTDB lineage: Bacteria > Actinomycetota > Actinomycetes > Actinomycetales > Dermatophilaceae > Ornithinicoccus. The sequence goes on along the minus strand of QEUR01000151.1, from coordinate 3,829 downwards.
GCTGCGGGCCCCCGTTGCCGACCCGTGGTGGTGGCTCGTGCTCACCCTCACCGCCCTCGACGTCGCGCTCCTGGCACTGCTGCTCCTCCGGGGGCGGACGGTGCGCCCGGTCCTGACCGCGGCGCTCCGCGACGGCTACGGCCCGGCCGGAGAGCCGCCCCGCAGCCCGGTCCCTTGGTGGCGGATCCTCCTGGTGCCCTTCCTGTCCTGGCGCTCCGACGTCCGACGGCTCCGCGGCCGCCGCTACGGCCCGGGCGGGCGGGCGCACCGGCTCGACGTCGCGCTGCCACGCCGCCCGCGGGACGGCCGGAGCCCGGTGCTCGTCTACCTCCACGGCGGAGGGTTCGTGATGGGATCCAAGGCGCTGGGCGGCTGGCCGCTGCTCCACCGGCTCGCGGCGCAGGGCTGGGTCTGCGTGAGCGCCAACTACCGGCTGCGGGGCGCGACCTACGCCGAGCGGCTCGACGACACGCGGTCGGTGCTGGAGTGGGTGCGCAACCACGCCCCGGAGCTCGGCGCCGACCCGGGCGCCGTCCTGCTCTCCGGCGGGTCCGCGGGGGCCCACCTCGCCGCGATGACCGCCCTCGTCGGCGAGGACGTCGACGGCGTCCGTGTCCGGGGAGTCGTCGGGATGTACGGCTACTACGGGCCGGTCGACCACTCGATGCCGGGCGGCACCGACGTCGGAGACCACGCCCGTCCCGACGCGCCACCATTCTTGCTGCTCCATGGTGCGCAGGACACGCTCGTGCGGAAGGAGGACGTGCGCGCGCTCGCACGGCGGCTCGCGTCGGTGTCCACCTCTCCCGTGGTCCACGCCGAGCTGCCGGGGACCAACCACAACTTCGACTTCTTCCCCTCGCTGCGCTGGGCGGCCGTGGGCGACGCGGTCGACCGGTTCGTCCACCTCGCGCTGGGGGAGCCCGGTCCGGCGGACCTCAGCCGGTCGGCTCGAGCAGGAAGACCGGGATGAGGCGCTCGCACCGCTCCTGGTAGTCCGCGTAGGGCGGGAAGGCGTCCACGGCCCGGCGCCACCACGCGTCACGCTCGGGACCGTCCTGGAGCAGCCGCGCCCTCCTCACCACCTGGTCGGTGCCGTCCTGGACCAGCACCTCCCCGTCCGCGCGCAGGTTGTGCACCCACACCGGGTCCCGCTCCGCGCCGCCCTTGCTGGCGACGGCGGCGTAGGTGCCCTCGTGCTCCACGCGCATCACCGGGACCCGCCGCAGCTGACCGCTGCGGGCCCCGCGCATGGTGACGACGACCACCTCGCGGCCCTGGACGGCCACCGAGGCGGTGTCTCCGGTCTCGTCGATCCTGGCCAGCTGCCTGGCGACCCAGCCGGTCCTCTCGGGCAGGAAGGTGTCCGTGGCGGGGCGGTGCGGTGCGGAGTCGGTCATGCTCCGTGCAACGGGGACGGCGCGGGTCCTCTTCCCGCGTGCAGCCCCGACGTAGGATCCGACCATGACCGACGGATCCGAGCCGACCCCGGAGGAGAGCGGGCTGCCCGGCGTGGCCGACGGCTTCCAGCGGCTCTGGACGCCGCACCGGATGGTCTACGTGGCGGGGGACCGGCCGAGCCCCAGGGGCGGGAGCGGGTGCCCGTTCTGCGCCGCGCCCGGCCTCCCGGACGAGGACTCGCTCGTCGTGCACCGCGGCCGGACCTGCTACGTCGTGCTCAACCTCTTCCCCTACAACCCCGGCCACCTGCTCGTCTGCCCCTACCGGCACGTGCCCCTCTACCTCGACCTCGACGAGGAGGAGACGGCCGAGTTCACGGCGCTGACCAAGGCCTCGATCCGCGCCGTGGACGCCGCCAGCGGCGGCCCGTCGGGCTACAACATCGGGATGAACCAGGGCGAGGCCGCCGGCGCCGGCGTCGCCGCGCACCTGCACCAGCACGTCGTGCCGCGCTGGGAGGGCGACGCCAACTTCCTGCCGATCGTGGGGCGCACCAAGGCACTGCCGCAGCTGCTCGACGACACCCGGCGGCAGCTCGTCGAAGCCTGGCCGGCGGACTGACCCGGCGATGCTGCCGCAGCGCACCCGAGGGGCGGCCGCCCGGGCCGTGGCCCCGGCAGCCGCCGCCCTGCTCCGGGCCGGTGTGCGCCCCGACGTCGTCACCGTCGTCGGGACCGCCGGCGTGGTCGCCGGTGCCCTCCTGCTCTACCCGAGGGGGGAGCTGTGGTGGGGCTCGGTGGTGGTCGCCTTCTTCGCGCTGGGCGACGTCGTCGACGGCACGATGGCCCGGCTGGCCGGCACCGCCGGTCCCTGGGGCGGGTTCCTGGACTCGACGCTGGACCGGGTCGCCGACGGCGCCGTGCTCTCCGGGCTGGCGGTGTGGTTCCTCGGCGCGGGCGGCCGGCCGCTGGACGGCTACCTGACCCTGGGCTGCCTGGTGGCCGGTTCGGTCGTCTCCTACTCCCGGGCGCGCGCCGGCTCGCTGGGCTGGCACGTCGACGGCGGCCTGGCCGAGCGCGCCGACCGGCTGGTCTGGCTGCTCCTGGCCACCGGCCTCACGGGCCTGGTCCTGCCCGCCTGGGTCCTCACGGGCGTGCTCGCCCTCGTGCTCGCGGCCTCCTGCGTCACCGTGGTCCAGCGGATGACGGCGGCGCGGCGCCAGGCGCTCGTCGGGTGATCCTGCGCGACCTGCACCGGGCCTACGGCGCGGTGCGGCCCGAGCTCGGCGGGGCCGCCCTCGTCGGCCTCGCCGCCCGGGGCACGGTCGCCTACGGCGCCTACTGGACCCGCCTCGCCACGCTCCCGTGGCTGAGCCCGGCACGGATAGACCGGCTCGTGCACGGCGTCGGCCTGGATGACGTCCTGGACGGTATGGCGTGCGGCCGCGGCCAGGTGCTCGTCCTCCTGCACCTGGGTCACTGGGAGCTGGCCGGCGCCTGGGCGGCGCCGCGTCTCGGCGGGCTGACCACCGTGGCCGAGGAGCTGCCGCGCGGGCCGCTCGCGTCCCTCACCTCCAGGGCCAGGGCCGCGGCCGGCCTGGAGGTGGTCCCGGCGGGCGCGGGCGGCGCAGGGGCCCGCCGGCTGGTGTCCGTGCTGCGCGACGGGGGAGCGGTGGCCCTCCTCGTCGACCGGGACCTGGGCGACCGCGGCGTCCGGGCCCCCCGGGTGCCGGTGCGGATCGGCGGCCTCGACACCACCTTCGCGGCAGGTCCTGCTGCGCTGGCCCTGGCCACGGGGGCAGACCTGCGCCCGGTGACCGTGACGACCACCGGAGGGCGCGCGCCGCGGCACCTGGTGCGCTTCGGCGCCGCGGTGCCGACCGGTCACGGGTCTCGCCAGGCACGGGTGGAGCAGATGACACGGGCCTGCGCCCGGGTGCTCGGCGACGCGGTGCTCCGGCACACCTCCGACTGGCACCTCACCCGCCTGCCCGGAGCGGTCCGGTGAGGGTGGGCCTGGTCTGTCCGTACGACCTGGGCGGCCCCGGCGGCGTCCAGGCGCAGACCCTGGGGCTGGCCGCCCGGCTGGTGGAGCGGGGGCACGTCGTGTCGGTGCTGGCGCCCGGGCGGCCGTCGGCCGACGCCAGGGGAGCGCTGCCCGAGGCCGCGCTGCGCAGCTGCGGTCCTGGCGTGGCCGTGCCCGCCAACGGCTCGGTGGCCAGGCTCGCGCTCGGACCCGCGGTCCCTCGGCGCACCGCGTCCTGGCTGTCGGACGTCGCGCCGGACGTCCTGCACGTGCACGAGCCCGGGACCCCGGGGCTGGCCTCCGTCGCCGTCCGGCTCGCGCGACGGCGAGGCGTGCCCGTGGTGGCGACCTTCCACGCCGCCCGCCCGGCGAGCGGCGCGGACCGGGTGCTGGGCGCCACCCT
>QEUR01000150.1 GCA_003577095.1 Acidobacteriota bacterium | reverse complement strand
CTGCGCGGCCACCGCGTCGCGGAGCAGCTGGAGGTATGTCGTGCGCGGCACCTCGCGCACGCCGAGGGTCGCCAGGTGGGCGGTCCGCCACTGCACGTCGACCACCCACGGCGGCCCTCCCGGACCGTCCTCGTCCATCGCCGCGACCAGGCCGACGACGGCCACCTTGGAGGCGTCGGTGACGTGGTGGAACTTGGACTCGGCGGCGAAGAGGCTGCCCACCGCCAGACCGTAGAGGCCGCCCGCGAGGCGACCCTCGCTCCATACCTCCACCGAGTGCGCCCACCCCAGCTCGTGCAGCTCGATGTATGCGGTCGCGACCGCCGGGGTGATCCACGCGCCCGGGCGCGTGGGGTCGGCGCAGGCGAGGACGACGTCGGCGAAGGCGGTGTCGTAGGTGATCTCGAAGCCGCGCATGGAGCGGCGCAGCGAGCGGCTCACGTGCAGCGCGCCGGGGAGCAGGACGCCCCGGGGGTCGGGCGACCACCAGCCCAGGGGCGGGCCGCCGCGCTCCCCCAGGCCCATCGGGAACATGCCGGAGCGGTAGGCCTCCAGGATGGTGCCCGGCGCGAGGTCGGCGCCGACGCCGACCAGGTCCTCGCCGGGGGCGGTGCCCTCGACGGTGAGCCGCCAGGGCGAGGGCGGCGGCTCCTGCGGGCCGGGGCCGGGGGACGCAGAAGGGCCCCGCCCCGCGCCGTGCGGGGTCAGGACCCTCTGCGGTCGCGCCGTGGCGCGGTCAGCTGAAGGAGTCGCCGCAGGCGCAGGATCCGCCAGCATTGGGGTTGTCGATCGTGAAGCCCTGCTTCTCGATCGTGTCGGCGAAGTCGATGCTCGCGCCGTCGAGGTAGGGGGCGCTCATCCGGTCGACCACGACCTGGACGCCGTCGAAGTCGGCGAAGAGGTCGCCGTCGAGGGTGCGCTCGTCGAAGTAGAGCTGGTAGATGAGGCCCGAGCAGCCACCGGGCTGGACGCCGATGCGCAGGCGAAGGTCGTCGCGGCCCTCCTGCTCCAGCAGGCTCCTGACCTTGTCCGCCGCGACGGCGGTCAGCGTGACCCCGTGGGTCGCCGTGCTCTGGGTGGTCTCCGTCATGTGCGTTCGGTCCTCTCCTCCAGGGGAAGTCTTGCCGGGGCCAACGTCTCCGTCCGCGAGGATTGTTCCCGCTCTCCGGCCTGCGTTGTTGCCACTATTTAGAGTACGCCACCGGTGGGCGGCGCGGGGGTCCAGGTGCGTGCGACCCGGGCGGCCAGCGCGGCCAGGTCCTCGCCCTCGCGCAGGGTGTAGGCCCCGCTGACGCCCAGGGCCATCCCCTCGCGGCGCCCGACCACCGCGTCGCGCGCCAGCACGACGGTCGGCGTGGCGGCCTCCAGTGCCGCGCGGGCGGTCTCGACGACCACGCCCTCCCACACCGCGTCCTCGTCGTAGGAGTCGGTGACGAGCACGAGCAGCGAGGCGGGCAGGCGCCCGCGGATCCCGAGCTCGTCGAGCAGCAGGTGCGCACCCATGTCGGTGCGCGCGCCGAGCAGCTGGAGGGCGTAGCCCGCTCCCCCGCCCGCGCCGGCGCCGCGCTCCCGCTCGGGCCGCCTGGCCGTGCCGGTGAGCAGGTCCTTGGCCGGGGGCAGGAGCCGGTTGACGTGGTCGCTCAGCTCGCCCATGCGGGTCTCGAGGGCCTGCGTGACCTCGCGCGGGACGCCGTACATCTCGCTGAGCAGCGCGCTCGGGCCGCTGAAGCCGAGCAGCGGCATCTCCGTGGTGGTCGCCAGCACCAGCTGGGTGCCCGCCCACTCCTCGCGGACCGCCGCCAGGTCGGCGAGGTCCTCGCCCGCGCCGAGCTCGGCGAGCATGCCGGCGCCGCCGTCGTGGCAGGCGAGCGGGCCGACGCCGACCACGATGCGCCCCGCCCCGGTCCCGCGTGCGAGGGTGAGGAGACGGCCGACGCCGGCGCTCGTCATACCGGACGGGTCGCGCAGCGACTCCTCGTCGACCAGGTGGCGCCCGCACACCTGCGCGGTGTCGAGGTATGCGGTGGTGCCGCCCGGTCCGTCGACGAGCGCGACGCCCGCGGGCACCTCCTCGCCGAGGGGGCCCGGGACGACGACCGGCTGGACGGTGGCGCCGAGGGTGCGGGCCACGACGTCGGCGAAGCCGGCGCCGCCGGAGTGCGTGGCGTGGGCCTCCACCCGGACGTGCGGGGCCTGGCGCGCCCAGCCGTCGGCGACGGCGCGGGCGGCCTCGTGCGGCGGCAGGCCGTCGGCGCGCTCGGCGACGACGAGGACGCGGGAGGTGGCCATCCTCAGGCGTAGACCATCTGCATCGCCTCGCGGACCTCGGCCAGCGTGGCCTCGGCGATCGCGTCGGCGCGCGCGTTGCCCTCGGCGAGCACGTCGCGCAGGTGGGCGGGGTCCTTCTCGAGCTCGGCGCGGCGGGCACGGAAGGGCGCGAGGTGCTCGTTGACGGCCTCGGTGACGAGCCTCTTCAGGCCGCCGGAGCCGCCGTCGCCGATCTCCTCGGCGATCGCGTGCGGGTCGCGGCCGGTGGTGAGCGAGGCGAGCAGGACGAGGTTGGAGACCTCGGGCCGGCCCGCCGGGTCGTAGGTGATGTGGCGGTCGGAGTCGGTGACGGCCTTCTTGATCGCCTTCGCGGTCTCGTCGGCGCTCATCCGCAGCTCGATGACGTTGCCCTTGGACTTGCTCATCTTCGTCCCGTCGGTGCCCAGCAGGTTGGGCACCTCGGACAGCAGCGCGTCCGGCTGCGGGAAGACCGGCGCGCTCCTGTCGCCGGCGCGGCCGTAGCGCTCGTCGAAGCGGCGGGCCACGACCCGGGTCTGCTCCAGGTGGGGCAGCTGGTCCTTGCCGACGGGCACGACGTTGGCCTTGCAGAAGAGGATGTCGGCGGCCTGGTGCACCGGGTAGGTGAGCATCAGCCCGCTCATCGGCCGGCCGCCGGTGGCCTCCTGCTCGGCCTTGACCGTGGGGTTGCGGCGCAGCTCGCTGTCGGTGACCAGGGAGAGGAAGGGCAGCATCAGCTGGTTGAGCGCCGGGATCTGGCTGTGCGTGAAGATCGTCGTGCGCGCCGGGTCCAGCCCGATGGACAGGTAGTCGGTCAGCAGCGAGAACACCCGCTCCCCGATGCTGTCGACCTCGTCGCGGTCGGTGATGACCTGGTAGTCGGCGATGAGCACGAAGGTCTCCACGCCCCGGTCCTGCAGCGCCACCCGGTTGCGCAGGCTGCCGAAGTAGTGCCCCAGGTGCAGGTGGCCGGTCGGCCGGTCGCCGGTCAGCATCCGGAACTGGCCGGGGTCGGTCCCGATCTGCTTCTCGATCTGCGCCGAGCGCGCGAGGCTGCGCGCCAGGGAGGCGTCGGAGGTGCTGTCGGCGAGGGCGTCGGAACTGTCGTCCAGGAGCGCGTCGGAGGTCGTGGTCACGTCAGTGGATGCTACGGGACCCGACTTCGAGGCGATGCAGGACGGGACGCCTCAGCTGAGCGCCTCCCGGCCCGACGGCACCTCCCAGCCGGCCGTGTCCGGCCCCTTGGGCACGATCCCGGTCGGGTTGATGTCCAGGTGCACCCCGTAGTAGTGCGCCTTGATGTGCTCGAAGTTCACCGTCGAGCCGAAGTCCCACGTCTGCCACAGGTCGCGCGCGTAGGCCCACAGGACCGGCATCTCGGTCAGCTTGCTCCGGTTGCACTTGAAGTGCCCGTGGTAGGCGGCGTCGAAGCGCACCAGCGTCGGCCACAGCCGGATGTCGGCGAGGGTGAGCTGCTCCCCGACCAGGTAGCGCCGCGTCGACAGGTGCTCCTCGAGCCGGTCCAGCCGCGCGAACAGCCGGTCGTAGGCCGCGTCGTAGGCCTCCTGGCTGCCGGCGAACCCGCACCGGTAGACGCCGTTGTTGACCTCGGTGTAGTTGGCCCGCGAGATCTCCTCGATCTCGTCGCGCAGCGCCTCGGGCCACAGGTCGGGCGCGTCCTCGCGCTGGTGGTCGGTCCACTCGGTGACCAGGTCCTTGACGATCTGCTCGAAGTCGTTGGTCACCACCATCCCGGTCGTGGTGTCCACGACCGCAGGCACGGTGATCCCGGACTCGGGGTAGCCGTCGGGCCGCTTGTCGTAGGCGTCCTTCAGCCTCGGGATGCCCAGCACGGGGTCGACGCCGCCGGGGTCCAGGTCGAAGGTCCACGAGTCGGCGTCGTGCACCGGACCGGCGACCGCCATCGACAGCACGTCCTCGAGCCCGAGCAGCTTGCGCGTCAGGATCGTGCGGTGCGCCCACGGGCAGGCCCGCGAGACGGCGAGCCGGAAGCGCCCCGGCTCCACGGCATACCCGTCCCGGCCGTCCCTGGTGATGCGCGTCTCGATGTAGCGGGTCTTGCGCTCGTACTCGCCGCCGCCGCTGACGTACGATCCGTGCTCCTTCTCCTGGGTCATGCCTCATCCTCTCCGAGCCGCCCGAGCCGGTCCAGCAGGAGCGCCTCGGCGGCGCAGACCCGCTCGAACTCGCCCAGGTGCAGGCTCTCGTTGGCCGCGTGCGCGCGGGTGTCGGGGTCCTCGACGCCGGTCACCAGGATCGACGCCTGCGGGAACCTCTCGGCGAAGGCCGCCACGAACGGGATCGACCCGCCCACGCCGATGTCCACCGGCTCCACGCCGTCCCACGCGTCGCGGAAGGCTGAGCGCGCCGCGTCGTAGACCGGCCCCTGCGCGTCCGCGGCGAAGCCGTTGCCCTCGTCCTCGAGGGAGACGCTCACCCTGCACCCCCACGGCGCGTTGCTCTCCAGGTGCTCCTTGAGGGCGAGGTATGCCGTGCGCGGCGCCTCCGCGGGGTGGATGCGCATCGAGAGCTTGGCTCGGCCGACCGGGGTGAGCAGGTTCGCGGCCTTGTCCACGGTCGGGGCGTCGATGCCGATGACGGTGATCGAGGGCTTGGTCCACATGCGGCTGAGGAAGGAGCCGGTGCCGATCGGCGAGACGCCGTCGGCCAGGCCGGACTCGGCCCGCAGGTCCTCCTCGGAGTAGTCGAGGTCGGCCGCCTCGGAGGCCATCAGGCCGGGCACGGCCACGTCGCCGGCCTCGTCGTGCAGGGTGGCCAGGAGCCGGCACAGCGCGGTCAGCCCGTCCGGGACCGCCCCGCCGTAGAGCCCGGAGTGGACGCCGTGGTCCAGCGCGGTGACCTCGACGATGACCCGGACCATGCCGCGCAGGGTCGTGGTGAGGGCCGGGACGCCGATCTGCCAGTTGTGCGAGTCGGCCAGGACGATCGCGTCGCACCGCAGCTTGTCGCCGTGCTTCTCCAGGATCCGCGCCAGGCTCGGCGAGCCGATCTCCTCCTCGCCCTCCACGAAGACGGTGACCCCGACCGGGGGCCGGCCGCCGTGGGCGCGCAGCGCGGCGACGTGGGCCATGACACCGGCCTTGTCGTCGGCGACGCCGCGGCCGTAGAGCCGCTCCCCCACCTGGGTCGGCTCGAACGGCTCGGTGTCCCAGCCGACCTCGCCGGGCGGCTGGACGTCGTGGTGGGCGTAGAGGAGCACCGTCGGCGCGCCCTCCGGCGCGGGCAGGTGGCCGATGACCGCCGGGCGGCCGCCCTCGCGCACGGTCTCCACCGACAGGCCCTCGGCCTGCAGCAGCTCGGCCACCGCGCTGGCGCTGTCCTCGACGTGCTGCTGGTCGAAGGAGGGCAGCGACACCGACGGGATGCGGGTGAGCGCCTCCAGGTCGGAGCGCACGCCGGGCATCAGGTCGCGGACGCGGGCGACGAGGTCGGTGGTCACGGAGGTCTGGTCGGTCATGCCTCCGACACTACCGAGGGCCCCGACGCCCGCGACCCCCGGCCGCCGGTGCACCATTCTTCTACTATGTTATGTAGTAGACTGGTGCGGAGGTGATGACGATGACCACACCCACCACCCGGACCTCCTGGCCGACGGCCGGTCTGGGGCTCGTCGCAGGCTCCGCCCTGGGCCTGCTCGTCGGGATCCTCGCGGAGTGGCCGCTCGCGGTCAGCGTGGTCACGGGCGCCGGACTCGGCCTCGTGGCCGGGGCGCTGATGGCGGCCCAACGCCCGGAGACCTGACCAACCCGTGGGTCGCCCGGGAAGGGCAGCCCGTCGAGCGCGGACGCCTTGGCGGGTGTGAAGAGCCGCAGGCTGTCGTAGCGCTGCCGCCAGCAGTCCGCCACCCGCGCGGAGCCGTCGACGACGAGGACGTCCCGTCCCCGGCGACGCAGGTGGTATGCCGTGGAGAGGCCGGCCTGACCGGCCCCGACCACGAGGGTCCCGACGTGCTGAGCGTCCATGGTTCCTCCTCCGGCGGGCGCCCGGGACCGCCCCGGGCGGTGCCTGCACGACCACGCTAGGAAGGCCCGCGACCGGCCGGCATCGGGCGGATCACCCAAACCGGGTCCGGCCGGCATGGGGAGGATCACCCATCGCGCCCGCCTACACTGGGGGCGTGCTTTTCGGGAAGAAGAAGGAGCCGACGGAGCTGACCGCGGCCAACGCAGCCGTGTCCCAGACCGCCGTCGACCCCTCCCGCCCGCAGGGCAAGGGCCGCCCGACGCCGAAGCGCCGCGACGCCGAGGCCGCCAACCGACGTCCCCTCGTGCAGGACACGAAGGGCAGGTCGCCGGAGGAGAAGGCCAGGATCCGCGCCGAGCGCGCCCGGGCCCGCGACGGCATGATGCGCGGCGAGGAGAAGTACCTCATGGAGCGCGACCGCGGCCCCGAGCGGCGCTTCCTGCGCGACGCCGTGGACGTGCGGTGGAACATCGGCGAGATCCTGCTCCCGGCGATGATCGTCATCCTGGCGCTGTCGCTGCTGCCCTACGCGTGGAGCCGCTCGCTCTTCATGCTCGCCTACGGCGTGATGCTCTTCGGCATCGTCGACGCGTGGCTGCTGTGGCGGCGCACGCGCAGCCGGTTCGTGCAGGCCTTCGGCAAGGAGCCCGGTCGCGGGTCGGCCTGGTACGTCGCGCTCCGCTCCTTCCAGATGCGCAGCTCGCGCGTCCCGCGCCCCGCGGTCCAGCGCGGCGACGAGCTCCACCGCCGCTGACCCCGCCGGGACGGGCTCGCCCCGTGCTCCGGACGTCTCAGTCGGCGGGGCTCAGGCTCATCGGCCCGTAGACGACCTCCTCGCCCCGGCGCAGCGTCACCGCCTGCACGCCGGCGTCGGCGAGGGTGCCCCACTCCTCCGACAGCCACGCCTCGGCGTCGGCCTGCGTCGGGAAGACCACCGACGCCATCCCGAGCTCGCCCATCGGCGCGCCCTCGGCGTCCTCATAGCTCCACGTGTAGCTCTCGCTCATCTGCCCCACGGTAGGCGGTCGGGCGCCCGGGATCGACCGGTAGCCTCGCCGCCATGTTCGGTGCGCGCAGGCAGCAGGAGATCGACGTCCTCCGACGGCGGGTCCGCGAGCTCGAGGACCTCGTCCAGGAGCTGGCGCGGCGGGCCGGCGTGGGCGCGGCGGAGCTGCATACCCTCCGGTCCTCGGCGACGGGGATCTCCCCGGAGGTCGCCGACCTGGTGGCCAGGGGGGAGATCATCAGGGCGGTCAAGGAGTACCGGACCCGCACGGGAGCCGGTCTCAAGGAGGCCAAGGACGCCGTCGACGCCTACCGCGCGGGACGCTGACGGGGAGGGAGCCGGCAGGCCCGGGCGCCCCGTCGCCGGGTCCTCGGGAGTCGCTATGATGAGGCGCACCCACCGGTTACGAGACGGTGCGCCGCACCCCGGACGACGTAGGGAGAACCTCTCCATGACCACGACCCTGGTGCTCGGCGGCCCGCGCAGCGGCAAGTCCCGCCACGCCGAGGCGCTGCACCTGGCCGCCCGCATCGCCCGGCACCAGGAGCGTCGCCCCCGGCAGTGGCGGACCGTCGAGACCCTCGACCTCACCCGCGCCCTGCTCGGATCGCGCCAGCCGGTGCTGATCGACGACCTCGGCGGATGGCTGCGCGGCCTCCTGGACGAGGAGAGTCTCTGGTCGCACCCCCACCGTGCCCGCCAGCTCGTGGACGACCGCCTCGACGAGCTCTCCGTGGCGATGCGCGCCGTCCCCTTCGACGTGGTGGCCGTCACCAACGACCCCTCCTGGGTGCGGCTGCCCGACGACCCGGCCGAGCGGCTCTACGTCGACCTGCTCGGCCAGGTCAACCACCGCATCTCCGCGGTCTCCCACAACGTGTATGCCGTGATGGCCGGCCGGGTGCTCGACCTGAGCTCCTCCCCGGTCGTCGGCAGCGTCTGACCGAGCGGTCCGAGCGAGGCCGGTCTGACCGAACGCACGCGCGACCGAGCGCACGCGCGAGGGCGCCCCACCTGCCGGCGGGGCGCCCCTCTCGTGTGCCGCTCGGGGCCGGTCAGGACCCGGCGCCGCCCTCCACGAAGGGCGGCTTCTTGACCTCCGCCGGGATCTGGCGGCCGCGCACGTCGATCACGACCTCCTGGCCGTCCTGGACCCCGCGGTCGAGCAGCGCCAGCGCGATGCCCTGCTTCAGGGTGGGCGAGAAGGTGCCCGAGGTGACCTCGCCGATGGTCCTGCCGTCGGCGTCCAGCACCGCGCAGCCCGGGCGCGGGATGCCGCGGCCGGTGACGACCAGGCCCTTGGACAGGCGGCTCTCCTTGGCGGCGCGCTGGGCGGCGAGCGCCTCCTTGCCCCAGAAGGTCTCCTTGTCCCAACCTACGGCCCACGCGGAGCGGGCCATGACCGGCGTGATGTCGCGCGACAGGTCGTTGCCGTGCAGCGGGTAGCCCATCTCGGTCCGCAGCGTGTCGCGCGAGCCGAGCCCGCACGGCATACCGTCGAAGGGCTCCATCGCGGAGACGACCGCGTCCCACAGGGCCGAGGCGTCCTCGACCGCGCAGACCAGCTCGTAGCCGCGCTCGCCGGTGTAGCCGGTGCGGCACACCGTCATCGGGTGGCCGTTCCACTCGGCGTCGACGAAGCTCATGTAGCCGTGGCCGGTCGGCAGGCCCAGCGCCTGGAGCACCTCGTCCGAGCGCGGCCCCTGGACGGCCATGATCGCGTGCTCGCCGTGGGTGCTGCGGACGGTGACGCCCTCGGGCGCGGCCTCGGTCAGCAGACGCACCACCTCGGCGGTGTTGGCCGCGTTGGGGATGAGCAGCAGGTCGTCGTCGGCGCGCAGGTAGACGATGAGGTCGTCCACCACGCCGCCGTCCTCGGCGCAGATCATCGTGTACTGCGCCTTGCCCGGCTCGATCCGGTCCAGGTCGTTGGTGAAGCAGGAGTTGAGGAAGTCCTTGGCCCCGGCCCCGGACACCTCGACGGTGCCCAGGTGCGAGACGTCGAACAGACCCACTCGTTCCCGCACGGCGGTGTGCTCGGCGACCACGCCGCCGCCGGGGTACTCGATCGGCATGGACCAGCCGCCGAAGTCAGCCATCTTGGCGCCCAGGGCCACGTGCTTGTCGTGGAGGGGCGACGTCTTGGTCGTGGAGTCGCTCATGTGAGCCACCCTAGCCACTCCGGCGGTGGCATATTGTCGTGGGCGGAAGATTGCCATCCCTTTCCCACCAGCTGACAAGGACGTTGTTCATGGCCGAGACCAGCCGCACCTCGCTCACCCTCACCGACCGGGCACCCGGATCGATCGAGGCGGACGCCCTCGTGGTGGCCGCCACCAAGGTGGGTGACACGGTCTCCCTGGTCGCCGAGCACGGCCTGGGGGAGCGGACCGCCACCCACGTGGAGGAGGCGCTCGCGACGCTCGGCGCCGAGGCCTCGGCCGAGGAGGCGGTGCGGCTCACCGGCGTCCCGGACGTCGCAGCCGGCCTCGTGGTCGTCGTGGGTATGCCGTCCGGCCCGGCCGCCCGCACCGAGCGCCTGCGGCGGGCGGCCGGGGTGGGTGCCCGCGCCCTGGCCGGCCGGGCCCGCGCCGTCTTCGCGCTCGGTCAGTCCGGCACCGAGGAGGCGACGGCCGTGGCGCAGGGCGCCGCGCTGGGCGCCTACACCTTCGACCGCCACCTCGGCGTCGGCAAGGCCGAGAGCACCAAGCCGGCCCTGGGCGAGGCCGTCGTCCCCGGCGTGGGCGCCGGCGAGGCGGACGCTGCCACCGCCGCGGCCACCACCGTGGTCGAGGCCGTGCGCTGGGCGCGCGACCTGGTCAACACGCCGCCCAACGTGCTCTACCCCGAGTCCTTGGCTGACCGCGTCTCCGAGCGTCTGCAGGGCGGCAAGGTCTCGGTCGAGGTCTGGGACCCGGCACGCCTGGAGCAGGAGGGCTGCGGCGGGATCCTCGGCGTCGGCAGGGGGTCGGCCCGCGGCCCCCGCCTGGTGACGCTGCGCTACGCGCCCGAGGGCGCCACCAAGCACCTGGTCCTCGTCGGCAAGGGCATCACCTTCGACTCCGGCGGCCTGTGCATCAAGCCCGGCGCCTCGATGATCACGATGAAGATGGACATGGCGGGGGCCGCCGCCTCGGCCGCGGCGATCGAGGCGGTCGCCGAGCTCGGGCTGCCGGTGCAGGTCACCGCATACCTGTGCCTGGCCGAGAACATGACCGGAGACCTGGCTCAGCGCCCCGGCGACATCGTCACCATGCGCGACGGCCGCACCGTGGAGATCATCAACACCGACGCCGAGGGCCGCCTGGTGATGGCCGACGGACTCTCCCTGGCCACCGAGCAGCAGCCGGACGCCATCGTGGACATCGCCACGCTCACCGGCGCCTGCATCATCGCCCTCGGCGACCGGACGATGGGCGTCATGGCCAACGACGAGGAGCTGCTCGAGAACGTCACCCGGCTGGCCACCGAGGCCGGCGACACCGCCTGGTCGTTGCCGCTGCCCGAGGAGATCCGCCCCACCCTCGACACCCCGGTCGCCGACCTCAAGCACACCGGCGAGCGCTCCGCGGGCGCCAGCGTGGCCGCCACCTTCCTCAAGGAGTTCGTCGGCAAGCGCGGCGAGGGCGAGGACGCCGCCGACATCCCGTGGGCGCACCTGGACATCGCCGGCCCGGCCTACAACGAGAAGTCGGCCTGGGGCTACAGCCCCAAGGGCGCCACGGGCGCCGGCGTGCGGGCGCTGATCGAGGTCGCACGCGACCTCGCCGACTGACAAGCGGAGCCCACCACCCCCCGACCGGCGACACGGTCGGTCCGCTTCCTCTTCCCGACCGGCGACACGGTCGGTCCGCTGTCTCCTCCCGACCGGCGACACGGTCGGTCCGCTGGCCCGGTCGGGGTGCCGGACAAACGTGGTGCGCCGCGGCCGCGGACGTGCGACAGTGTCGGTGTCATGTCCCCGGGAGAGAGGAGGTGGCCGTGAACGACAATCCGGTCACGGACGACGTCAAGGCAAAGTTCCGTGAGGCGCTGGCCAGGAAGCAGGCCCACGCCGGCACCGACGTCTCGGACCACTCCGAGCACGGCAAGGTCGACGAGGCTCGCAGGGCCAAGACCTCCGGGACCCAGCAGATGTTCCGTCGCAAGAGCGGCTGAGCGGACGCTCGTCCGCACGGACGCGAGGGGCACCTCCCACTTGGAGGTGCCCCTCGTGCGTCTGCAGACCGGACCGAGCGTGTCGCCGGTCGGTGGGACAGACGGACCGAACGTGTCGCCGGTCGCAGGAACAGCGCGACCTGCCCTCCTCACACCACGTGCAGCAGCCGCAGCGCGTCGTAGATGGCTGCGTGGATGTTGCGGCTGGTGACGGCGTCGCCGATCCGGAAGAGCTGGTAGGCGCCGGCCGGGTTGGTGACGACCTCCTGCGGCCGGCCGGCGAGCAGCGCCCGGTGGTCCACCTCCCCGAGGTTGCTCGAGCCGGGCACGAGCGCGTGGTAGAGCTCGTCGTTGGGCAGGGTCCCGTGCTCGACGACGACCCGGTCCACGGCGCGCTCGTGGCTGCGGTCGGTGTACTCGCTCCACAGGGTCGCCACGAGCCGGCCGTCCTCGCGGCGCACGCCGGTCAGCCGGTGGGCCAGCTCGACGGTGACGTCGTGCTCGGCGAAGGCCCGCAGGTAGGCGGGCGAGTTCATGCTGCCGACCAGCGGCGCGAGCGCCCGTTCCGGCGTGACGAAGCGCACCCTGGCGCCGTCGGAGGCCAGCCGCTCGGCGGCGTCCATGCCCGGCTCGGCGCCGTTGTCGTCGTAGACGAGCACCTCGCCGCCCGTGCGCAGCCCGCCGTCCATCACGTCCCAGCTGTCGTTGACCAGGTCCTCGCCCTCCTCGAGGAAGCTGCGGTCCGGCACTCCCCCGGTGGCGACGACCACGAGGTCGGGCGCCTCGGCCAGCACGTCGTCGGCCTCGGCGTAGACGCCGAAGCGCAGGTCCACCCCGGTGCGCCGCGCCTCGGCCACCCGCCAGTCGACGATCCCGACGAGGTCCCTGCGCCGGGTGGAGGCCGCGGCCAGCCGCACCTGCCCGCCCGGCGCGTCCGACGCCTCCAGCAGCACGACCTCGTGCCCGCGCGCGCCGAGCACCCGTGCCGCCTCGAGCCCGGCCGGGCCGGCGCCCACGACCACGGCACGGCGCACCGGGCCGCTCGTGCGACGCACCAGCTGCGGCAGCGACAGCTCACGGCCGGTCGCGGGGTTGTGGATGCACTTGGCGTCGCCGGACTCGTAGATCGCGTCCAGGCAGTAGTTGGCGCCCACGCACGGGCGGATCCGCTCCTCCTCGCCGCGCTCCACCTTGGCGACCAGGTGCGGGTCGGCCATCTGCGCGCGGGTCATGCCCACCAGGTCGACGAGGCCCTCCTGCACGGCATACCGGGCGGTGGCGACGTCGGCGATGCGGGAGGCGTGCATGACCGGCACGGAGGTGGCGGCGCGGATCTCGCCGACGAAGTCGAGGAAGGGTGCGGCCGGCGTGCCCATCGACGGGATGACCCGCGCGAGCGTGGCGTCGCTGTCGATCGTGCCGCGGATGACGCTGAGGAAGTCCACGCCGTCCTCGACGTAGTCCGCGAGCGCGGCCAGGGCCTCCTCGCGCTCCAGGCCGCCGGGCCGGTCCTCGTCCATCGACATCCGGATGCCGACCACCATGTCCGGCCCGACCGCCTCGCGGACCGCCCGCAGCACCCGCCGCGGGAACGCCTCGCGGTGCGCCAGGCTGCCGCCCCACCGGTCGGTGCGCAGGTTGGTCGCCGGCGACAGGAAGCCGTCGAGCAGGTGCCCGTAGGCCTCCAGTTCGATCCCGTCCAGGCCGGCCTCCCGGCACCGGGCCGCCGCGTCGGCGTAGTCGCGCACGACCCGGTCCAGGTCCCACTCCTCCGCGGCCTTGGGGAAGGCACGGTGCGCGGGCTCGCGCAGCGGGGAGGAGTAGACGAGCGGCAGCCAGTCGCCGGTGTAGTTGCTCGAGCGGCGACCCAGGTGGGTCAGCTGGATCATCACCGCCGCGCCGTGCTCGTGCACCTCCTCGACCAGGCGGCGCAGCGCGGGCACCGCCTCGTCGCGGTAGAGCTCGAGGTTGCCGAACGCCGGCGGGCTGTCCGGCGAGACCACCGCCGAGCCGCCGACCATCGTCAGGCCGACCCCGCCGCGGGCCTTCTCCACGTGGTAGGCCCGGTAGCGGTCGCCCGGCAGCCCGTCCTCGGCGTAGGCCGGCTCGTGCGAGGTGCTCACCACCCGGTTGCGCAGCCGCAGCCCCTTGAGGTCGAACGGCTGCAGCAGCGGGTCGGTGGTGCGCACAGCGCCCAGTGTGGACGGGAAGCGCGCCGAAGGGAAGGGGCGACCCGCCCCGGGCGGGCGGACGGCATACCTCCCTGAGACGCGCGACAGGCCCGGGTGGCAGGATGGCGGCATGGCTGCCGAAGAGTTCGACATCGTCATCCTGGGCGCCGGCAGCGGGGGCTACGCCTGTGCCCTGCGCGCCGCCCAGCTCGGACAGCGCGTGGCGCTGGTCGAGAAGGACAAGCTGGGGGGCACCTGCCTGCACCGCGGCTGCATACCGACCAAGGCGCTGCTGCACAGCGCCGAGATCGCGGACTCCGTCCGCGACGGTTCCCGGTATGGCGTGCAGGCCGCCCTCGAGGGGATCGACCTCGCGGCGGTGCACAAGTACAAGGACGGCGTCGTCGGCCGGCTGCACAAGGGCCTGCAGGGCCTGGTCAAGGCCGCCGACGGGATCACCTACGTCGAGGGCGAGGGGAGGCTGACGTCGGCTGACACGGTCACCGTCGGCGACCGCGAGCTGCGGGGGAAGAACGTCGTGCTCGCGACCGGGTCCTACGCGCGCACCCTGCCCGGCATCGAGGTCGGCGGCCGGATCATGACCAGCGACGAGGCCCTGACGCTCGAGGAGGTGCCGGCGCGGACGATCGTGCTCGGCGGGGGCGTCATCGGGGTGGAGTTCGCCTCGGTGCTGCGCAGCTTCGGGTCGGAGGTGACGATCGTCGAGGCGCTCGACCGGCTCGTCGCGGCGGAGGACCCGGCCGTGTCCAAGACGCTCGAGCGCGTCTTCCGCCGGCGCAAGATCACCACGAAGACGGGCGTGAAGGTCGCCTCGGCGACCCAGGACGACCAGGGTGTGCGGGTCGAGCTCGAGGGCGGCGAGGTGCTGGAGGCCGACCTGCTGCTCGTCGCCGTCGGCCGCGGGCCGCGCTCGGAGGGCATGGGCTTCGAGGAGGCCGGCGTCACCGTCGACCGCGGCTGGGTGCCGACCGACGAGCGGCTGCGCACCAACGTCGAGGGCGTGCGCGCTGTCGGCGACCTGGTGCCGGGTCCGCAGCTGGCGCACCGCGGCTTCGCGCACGGGATCTTCGTCGCCGAGGACATCGCGGGCCTCGACCCCTCGCCGGTCGTCGACGCGCTCGTGCCCAAGGTCACCTACTGCGACCCGGAGATCGCCTCGGTCGGCCTGACCGAGGAGCAGGCGCGGGAGGTGCACGGCGACCAGGTGAGCACCTACGAGTACAACCTGGGCGGCAACGGCAAGTCCCAGATCCTGGGCACGACCGGCTTCGTCAAGCTGGTCCGCTCGGGCGCGGAGGGCCCGGTCGTCGGCGTGCACATGGTCGGCGCGCGGATGGGCGAGCAGGTCGGCGA
>QEUR01000149.1 GCA_003577095.1 Acidobacteriota bacterium | reverse complement strand
GCCACGTGGGCTCCCGTAGGGGCCGGTCGACGGGAGCTCCACCGGACGACCGCGCCCGGAGGGGCGTCCCCGCACACGAGAAGGGCCCCGCCCCGGGGCAGCCGGGGGCGGGGCCCTTCTTCGTGAGGGTGCGGCTCAGCCGACCCGGCCGTAGCCGGAGACGCCTGGGAAGACCGCGCGCAGCTGGCTCGGGATGCCGGGCTTGCCGGAGTCGTACATCATCCCGTTGCCGGCGTAGATGCCCACGTGGTAGGCCGGGTAGCCGTAGAAGATGAGGTCGCCGGGCTGCGGGTTGCTCACCGGCGTGGCGGAGGCCTGCTGGGCGGCGGCGGTGCGCGGCAGCGAGATGCCGGCCTGGGCGAAGACGTACTGGGTGTAGCCCGAGCAGTCGAAGCCGGCCGGGGTGTTCCCGCCGTAGACGTAGTAGATGCCGGTGTAGGCCGCGGCGATGCCGAGGATGCCTCCGGTCGGGGCCGGCGCGGCAGCCGGCTCCGGTGCGGGAGCCGGGGCAGCGGGCTCGGCCGGCGCGGTGCGGGTCTCGGTGCGGCTGGCGGCGGTGCTGGTGCGGTCCGCGACCGCCTCCTGCGCCTGCTCCGCGGCCGGGGTCTCGACGACGACGTCGACGGCGGTGAAACCGGAGGTGCCGAAGCTGACGGCCTCGTCGACCTCCGGGGCCGGCGCGGCCACGGCGGGGCGCTCGGCCGCGGCGACGTACTGGACCACCTCGACGAGCGTGTCGGTCGCCGGGACGCCGGACACGGGCTCCTGCGGGCTGGTCGGGGCGGCGCCCGCGGTGGCGGCGGTGCCGGCGAGCAGACCGGTCGAGGTGGCGGCCACGGCCGCCGAACGGGTGAGGGTGGTGGTGCTGAGTCGGGCAGGCTGACGGTGCCGGCCGGTGGTGCGCTGCGTCACGTGTGTCCTCCGGAGCGCCTGCGGGGTGAGCTGTCGGGCTAGGGATGGAGTGTCCCTCGGTCCGGTGGGCGCCGGACCGTTAGCCCCGAGGAGCCGTCACGGCCCCGATGTCGGGTCCCCCGCTCCTGTCGCGCGGTTTTCGTGCAGGTTCCCAGACACGCTGACAGGACTCGGCGTACGCGTCGTGGGGCTCCTCCAGGGGAGAGGAACGACAGGAAGGCTACACATACCCCTCCCCGGTTGTCACGCTCCGGTAACGAACCTGTGGACATCGAGAGGTCCGGAGCGGGGGCATCCACCCCGCGACCTGCGAGGACACCGTCCCGAGAGGCAGGAGTGTGACCGAACTCACATGAGGGGGATGCAACATACCGCAAGCCCGCCACGTCCGCGCGCGGAGACTGCTCAGCGGCAGAAGATGTGCGAGGCCACGTCCGAGGGCAGCGAGACGGCCTGGCCGCCCACCGCCTCGACGATCGTGCGCCCGTCCTCGGCCCAGACCCGCACCTCGGCCCCCGGGCGCACGCCGGACTCGAGCAGCAGCCCCAGCACCTCGGGGTCCACCTGCGCCGCCTCGCCCAGCCGCACGACGGTCCCGGCGACCTTCTCGCCGCCGGCCTCCTCGGCGAGCTGGTGGCTCGGCCGCCCCGCGGGCGGACCGGCGGAGACGTGGCCGAGCTCCTCCAGCCCGGGCACCGGGTTGCCGTAGGGCGAGGTGGTGGCGTCGCCCTCGAGCAGGGCCAGGATGCGCTGCTCGACCTCCTCGCTCATCACGTGCTCCCAGCGGCACGCCTCCTCGTGGACGTAGGCCGGGTCCAGGCCGATGATGTCGGTGAGCAGCCGCTCGGCCAGCCGGTGCTTGCGCATGACGCGCACGGCCGCCGCCCTGCCGTCCGGGGTCAGCTCCAGGTGCCGGTCCTCGTCCAGCTCGACCAGCCCGTCGCGCTCCATCCGGGCCACGGTCTGGGACACGGTCGGCCCGGACTGCTCGAGCCGCTCGGCGATCCGGGCACGCATCGGGACGATCCCGTCCTCCTCGAGCTCGAGGATGGTCCGCAGATACATCTCGGTGGTGTCGATCAGCTCGCTCACGCCAGCCATCCTACGAGTCGGCTCCGACGCCGTCCCCGGTCGCGCCTCACGGCGCCAGCCGCGTCCGGCGCCAGGCGCGGGGATCGTCCAGCCCGCCGGGGGCGACCCGCTCCCAGACGATCCGGTCGTGCAGCCGGCTGGGCCGGCCGGCCCACAGCTCGACCCGGTCGGCCACGACGCGGTAGCCGCCCCACCCCTCGGGGACCGGGACGTCGTCCGGGCTGCCGGTGTCCGGGTACCTCCGGGCCATCTCCTGGTATGCCGTCTCCAGCGTCGCGCGGTCCGGCACCGGCTGCGACTGCGCCGAGGCGTGCGCGCCGATCCGGGCGCCCCAGGGCCGGGAGCGGAAGTAGGCGAGCACCTCCTCGTCCGGCAGCTGCTCGGCATACCCCCGGAGGCGCAGCGCGCGGAACATCGCCGGCCAGGCGAGGCAGACCGCCACCCCCGGGTTGCGAGCCAGCTGCCGGCCCTTGGTGGACAGGGTGCTGGTGAAGAAGCCGGGCCCCCGCTCGTCGAGGGAGCGCAGCAGCACGGTGCGCACGTCGGGCAGCCCGTCCGCGTCGACCGTCGCCACCGACATCGCCATCGGCTCGGGGGCGTCGCCGCGCTCGGCCTGCCGCCGGACGGCGTCGTCCAGCCACTCCTGGACCAGCGTCAGCGGCGCGTCGGGGCACTGCGACTCGTCCAGCCCCTCGCCGTCGTAGTCGGCCCGGAGGCGGCGGTAGCGGTCGGTGCCCACCTCAGCGCCTCGTCCGCCGGGGCAGGTGCACGGTGCGCCGCAGCTCCTCGGGCCGCACGCGCTTGGCCGGATCGGCGTTGAGCAGCAGCGACTCGTAGGGGATGTTCGTGTGCGGGTGGGTGCCGA
This sequence comes from Acidobacteriota bacterium, assembly GCA_003577095.1. GTDB lineage: Bacteria > Actinomycetota > Actinomycetes > Actinomycetales > Dermatophilaceae > Ornithinicoccus. The sequence goes on along the minus strand of QEUR01000149.1, from coordinate 5,034 downwards.
CCGGCTCGTTGCGGGAGAAGACCACCCAGTAGGGCTCCCCCGCGTGGAAGACCATCTGCAGGGTCCCCTCGACGACCGAGTCGGCGTGCCGCAGGGCGAGGCGGCGCGCCGAGGACCGCTCCCGCCGGGCGGCGACGAGGCGCTGGGCCGGCTCCCGCTGCCGCAGGATCTGCTCGGCGACCTGCGGTCCGTACTTCTGGGCGAGGGTGTAGACGACGGGGCCGTACTTCAGCGCCAGCTTGGCGATCTTGGTGGGGGCTGCCACGGGTTCTCCTGCTCGACGGTCTTCGGTGCACCACGCTAGGGGGTGCACGAGGTCAACGCCCGACGGCGTACCCCTGCATTCCCCGTGGGTTCGCGCCGGCGGACAGCACGCCCGTCCCCGGGTCGCGCGCCACCGCGCACATCCGGCCGAGCGACCAGGGTCCCTGGACGACGACCTCGTGCCCGCGGGCGCGCAGCCCGTCGAGGAGGTCCTCGCCCAGCCGCGACTCGGCGACGACCACGCCCGGCTCGGTGGCCCGGGGGTGGAAGCTGGCGGGGAAGCTGGTGGTGTGCAGCTGCGGCGCGTCGATGGCCTGCTGCAGCCCGAGGCCCGAGACGAGGTGGCGCAGCAGGAAGACGCTCTGCCACTGGTCCTGCTGGTCGCCCCCGGGGCTGCCGCACGCGAGGACGGGTATGCCGTCGCGCAGCACCAGCGTGGGGGTCAGGGTGGTCCGCGGCCGGCGCCCGGGGACGAGCGAGCTGGGCAGCCCCTGCTCGAGCCAGGTCATCTGCAGCCGGGTGCCCAGGGCGAAGCCGACCTCCGGGATGAACGGCGAGGACTGCAGCCAGCCGCCGCTCGGCGTCGCGGACACCGCCATGCCCCAGCGGTCGACGACGTCGACGTGGCAGGTGTCGCCGCGCACCTCCCCCTCGGGCGTCACGACCGGTCCCGGCTCCCGGCGCACCGTCGGCTCGCCGGCGGTGACGTCCCGCAGCTCGGCGCCCTCGACGGCCAGCGACTGCAGGGCGAGGCGCGGCCGGCGGCCCAGCGGGGACCCCGGACGCAGCTCGCGGCTGGCCCGGTGGCCGACGAGGGCGGCGCGCTGCGCGGCATACCCGGGGTCGAGGAGGCCCTCGAGGGGGACGACGGCGCTGTCGCCGTACCAGGCCTCCCGGTCGGCCATCGCCAGCTTCCACGCCTCGACCAAGGCGTGCAGGCCCTCGACCGTGCCCAGGTCGTCGGCGCCGAGGGCGTCGACGGTCTGGAGGACCTGGAGCAGCGCCGGCCCCTGGCCCCAGGGCCCGGTCTTGGCGACCGTGTGCCCGCACCACCCGATGGTCACCGCCTCCTCCCAGGTCGCCTCGAAGGCGGCCATGTCCTGGCCGGTCAGCACGCCGGGCAGCACGGGGCCGCTCGGGTGACGCACCGGTCGGCGGACGAAGGCGTCGACCGCCTCGGCGACGAAGCCGTGGGACCAGGCACGGCGCAGCGCGTCGATGCCGTGCTCGCGGGTGCCCCCGGCGGACCCCTCCTCGGCGAGCAGCCGCTCGAGGGTGTCCGCCCAGGCGCGGTTGGCCACCAGGCTCCCGGGGACGGGGAGGTCGCCGCCGGGCAGCCACTGGGCGGCCGAGGTGGGCCAGTCGGTCTCGAAGAGCTCGCGGACGGTCTCCAGGGTGCTGCACACCCGCGCCAGGACCGGATGCCCGTGCCGGGCGTAGTGCAGGGCCGGCCCGGCGACCTCGCGCGCGGTCATCGTCCCGCGGTCGCGCAGCAGCACCATCCAGGCGTCGAAGGCGCCCGGGACCGCGGCGGCCAGCGTCCCGGACCCGGGGACGCGGTCGAGCCCGACCGCGGAGAAGTGCTCGGGGGTGGCGCCGGCGGGCGCCGGACCCTGCCCGCAGAGGACCCGCGGCACGGGGTCCTGCGGGGAGGCGACGATCAGCGGCAGGTCGCCGCCGGGACCGTTCAGGTGGGGCTCGACGACCTGCAGGACCAGGCCGGCGGCCACCGCGGCGTCGGCGGCGTTGCCGTCGAGCTCGAGCATCCGCATGGCGGCCTGGGAGGCCAGCCAGTGCGTGCTCGACACCATCCCGAAGGTGCCGGTCAGGGTCGGTCGGGTGGTGAAGGGCGGCTGGTCGCGCACGGTCACAGGACGGTGGCCAGGAGCGGCGTGAGGATGAGCGCTGCGAGCGCGACCAGGACGATGATGCGACGGGCGTGCGGGGTCATCAGTTCACCTTCTCGGGCAGCGGCTCCGTCAGCACCCGGCCGCGCTCGAGGTAGACGGGACGGAGCCAGCTGGCGCGCAGGCGCAGCCGCAGGTTGTCGTGCTTCATCAGGTAGATGATCGCAGCCGCGGCCGTGAGCCCGCACGCGATGGTGCCGATGAGGATCGTCCAGCGCGCGCCGAAGACCTCGCCGACCCAGCCGATGATCGGCGAGCCGAGCGGGGTGCCGCCGAAGAAGACGGCCATGTAGAGCGCCATCACCCGGCCGCGGACCGCCTGGTCCACCGACAGCTGGACCATCGCGTTCGCGCTCACCATGACGGTGAGGGCGGTCAGCCCCGTCGGCACGAGCAGCACGGTGTAGAACGTGAACGTCGGGGACAGGGCCAGCACGAGGGTGAAGACGGAGAAGGCGGCGAGCGACCCGAGCAGCAGCCGCCAGCGGGGGCGGTCCCTGCGAGCGGCCAGCAGCGCCCCGCCGAGGGAGCCGATCGCCATGATCGAGCCGGTGATGCCGTACTCCTCCACCCCCTTGCCGAAGATCTCGGTGGACATCAGCGCGTTGGTGATCTGGAAGTTCATCCCGAAGGTGCCGTGCATGAACGCCACGACGAGGATGAGGATGATGTCCGGCCGCCGGCGCACGTAGGCGATGCCCTCGCGCACCTTCGGCCGCCCCTGGCCGGTGCGGTCCGGGAGCGGCTCGAGCCTGGTCGGGTCCATCAGCGCCAGCGCGACGATGACCGCCACGAAGGTGAGGGCGTTGACCACGAGCGTGGGCCCCGTGCCGACGAGGGCGATGAGCAGGCCGGCCGAGCCCGGGCCCATGAGCCGCCCGAAGTGGAAGGAGGCGGAGTTCAGGCCCACCGCGTTGGTCAGCCGCTCCTTGGGCACCATCTCCGAGACGAAGGCCTGGCGCGCCGGGGCGTCGATGGCGGCGGCGCAGCCGGAGAGCAGCGCGAGGAGGTACATGTGCCACAGCTGCATGTGCCCCGACATCACCCAGATGCCCATGGCCAGCGCGAAGACCGCCATGAGCGACTGGCTGACCATCATGACCTTGCGCTTGGAGAAGGCGTCGCTCAGCGCCCCGGCGACCGGCGTGAGGAGCACGATCGGCAGGAACTGCAGCCCGGTGACGATGCCGAGGGCCGAGGCCGAGTGGTCGGTGAGCTCGGTCAGCACCACCCAGTCCTGGGCCACCCGGCCCATCCAGGTGCCGGTGTTGGAGATGAGCGCGCCGGTGGCGTAGATCCGGTAGTTGCGCACCTTGAGCGCGCTGAACATCCCGCTCACCGGGCCACCAGCGCCTCGATGAGGTCGGCGGCGCGGCGCAGCAGCTCGCGGTCCTCGGCGCTGAGGTCCTCGAGGCGCTGGGTCATCCAGGCGTCCCGGTGGGCGCGCTCGATACGCACCCGCTCCTCGCCCTCGGGCGAGAGGGTGAGCCGCACCAGGCGGCCGTCGTGCTCGTCGGGCGAGCGCACGACATACCCCGACTCGACCAGCTGGCCGACGGTCCGGCTCATGCTCGGCGCGCTCACCTGCTCGATGGCGGCGAGCTCGCCGACGGTGCGCGGCTGCTCGGAGAGCCGCACCAGGACGCTGAACAGGTGCGGGGCGATGGTGTTCTCGGCCTCGTAGCGCACCCGGCGCGCCACCCTCATGCAGACGATCCGCAGCCGGTGGGCGAGGGCGGGGACGGAGGAGTCGGGCACAAGTCGTTAGTCTATCTCATTACCTTGGCTAACGACCCCTCGGTCGCCCGGATGCCGGCCGGCCCGCCTCCGTGCTGGGAGACGGGCCGGTCGGGGGTATGTCGTGCGCGTGCGGTCAGACGCCGAGCCAGGAGCGGATCGGGTCGATGCCGAAGTACAGGAGGAAGAGCACCGCGACGATCCACATCAGCGGGTGGACGGCGCGGGCCTTGCCGCGGACGACCTTGAGCAGGACGTAGGCGACGAAGCCGGCGCCGATGCCGGCGGTGATCGAGTAGGTGAACGGCATGAGGACGATCGTGAGGAAGGCCGGGATGGCGATCTCCAGGTCCTCCCACTCGATGCCGGTGACCTGTTGCATCATCAGGAAGCCGACGATGACCAGCGCCGGGGTGGCGGCCTCGTGCGGGACCACCTCGACCAGCGGGGTGAAGAAGGTCGCCAGCAGGAAGAGCACGCCGGTGACCACCGAGGCCAGGCCGGTGCGCGCACCCTCGCCGACGCCCGCGGTGGACTCGATGTAGGAGGTGTTGCTGCTGACGCCGGCGGCTCCGCCGGCCGCTGCCGCGATGGAGTCCACGACGAGGATCGCGCGGGTGTTGGGCGGGTTGCCCTCCTCGTCGAGCAGGCCGGCCTCGGCGCCGACGGCGACCATCGTGCCCATCGTGTCGAAGAAGTCGGCGAGCATGAGGGTGAAGACCAGCAGGACGACGGCGGTGACGCCGATCGAGGTGAACGAGCCCAGCAGGTCGAAGTGGCCCAGCAGGCCGAAGTCGGGCACCCGCACGAGGGAGTCGGGCAGCGACGGGGCGTTCAGCCCCCAGCCGGTCGGGTTGGAGCCGTCGGGCGTCTGCGGGCCGACCTTGGCGAACGCCTCGACGATGACGGCCAGCACGGTCGCGGCGATGATCCCGTAGAGGATCGCGCCCTGGACGCGCAGGGTGAGCAGGGCGGCGATCAGGAACAGCCCGATGACGAAGACCAACATCGGCCAGCCGGCGAGGAAGCCCCCGACGCCGAGCTCGACCGGGACCGGCCCGCCGGCCGGCTTGCGCACGATGCCGGCGTCGACGAGGCCGACGATCGTGATGAACAGTCCGATGCC
>QEUR01000148.1 GCA_003577095.1 Acidobacteriota bacterium | reverse complement strand
GTGACCCGGGTGGCGCGCTACGCGCTGGACCTGGCGGCCTCCCGCCGGGGGCGCCTGGCCTCGGCGACCAAGTCCAACGGGATCGTGCACACCATGCCGTTCTGGGACGAGGTGGTGCACGAGGTGGCGGAGGGCTACCCCGGCGTCGAGGTGCACGACTACCACATCGACGCCCTCGCGGCGCAGTTCGTCCGCGACCCGGGCCGCTTCGACGTCGTGGTCGCCTCGAACCTGTTCGGCGACATCCTGACCGACCTCGGGGCGGCGATGGTCGGCAGCATCGGCATCGCGCCGTCCGGGAACCTCAACCCCGAGGGCGAGCACCCCTCGATGTTCGAGCCGGTGCACGGGTCAGCGCCGGACATCGCCGGGCAGGGCGTGGCCAACCCGCTGGGCACGGTCTGGACGGCCTCGATGATGCTGGACCACATCGGCTACCCCGAGGCCGGCACCGAGCTGCTCTCGGCGGTCTCGGCCACGCTGACCTCGGGGGTGCGCACGCCCGACCTGGGCGGGACCGCCACCACGACCGAGGTGGCCGACGCCGTGCTCGGGCACCTGCGCGCCGGGGCCCAGGGACGCGCCTGAGAAGAGGCCGCGCGGGCCTGGCCGGCCCGCACCGTCGGTACAGTGCGCACGTGCCCACCCCTCCGACCGCTGCCTCCCCGTCGGGCCCCGGCGTCCGCCGTCCCGGAGGCTGGCACCACCGGCGCACCCAGCGTGCCCTCCTGTTGAGGTTCGCGGCCGGGTCGCGGCGGCCGGAGGGCTTCGGCTACCTCGACGAGCGGGGGTATGTCGTGCCCGCGCGGCCGGTCGAGCTGTGGATCACCGCCCGGATGACCCACGTCTTCGGGCTGGGGCTGCTGGCGGGGGAGCCGCCGGCCGACGGCGGGCCGGGTCACCAGGAGCTGCGGGAGCTGGCAGGGCACGGGGTGGCGGCCCTCCTCGACGGGCCGCTGCGGGACCGGCGCCACGGCGGCTGGTCCGCGGCCGTCGACGGGGCCGACGTCGTCGACCCGGCCAAGCAGGCCTACGCCCACGCGTTCGTGGTGCTCGCCGGCAGCACGGCCGCCACGGCCGGGGTCGCGCGGGGCGAGGAGCTGCTCGCCGCCGCCCTGGAGGTGCAGGAGGGGCGCTTCTGGGACGAGGCGGAGGGGATGGTCGTCGAGGAGTGGGACGCCGCGTGGACGCGGCCCGACGACTACCGCGGCGTGAACTCCGCGATGCACACGGTCGAGGCCTACCTGGCGGCGGGCGCGGCGACCGGGGACCGGCGCTGGCACGAGCGGGCCGCCCGGATCGCCCGGCGGGTCGCCGGCTGGGCGCGGGAGCGCGGCTGGCGGGTGCCGGAGCACTTCGACGCCCGCTGGACCCCGCTGCCGGAGCACAACCGGGACCGGCCGGCCGACCCGTTCCGGCCCTACGGCGCCACGGTCGGGCACGGGCTCGAGTGGGCCCGGCTGATGGTCACGGTCCGCACGTCGGGCGCCGACGCGGGCGGCGCCGGGGCCGGCACGCCGGACCTGATGGAGGCGGCGGAGGCGCTCGCGGACCGGGCCGTCGCCGACGGGTGGGCCGCCGACGGCCACGACGGGTTCGTCTACACCACCGACTGGGAGGGCCGTCCGGTGGTGCGCCAGCGGATGCACTGGGTCGTCGCCGAGGCGATCGCCACCTCCACGGTGCTACACTGGGCCACCGGTGAGGCGCGGCACGTCGCCGACGCGGAGCGCTGGTGGGGCTACGCCGACCGCCACCTCATCGACCCGGCCGACGGCTCGTGGCGGCACGAGCTCGACCCCGACGGCACCCCCTCCGCGACCACCTGGCCGGGCCGGCCGGACGTCTACCACGCCTACCAGGCGGCGCTCGCCGCGGACACCCTCGGGGCGCCGTCCTTCGCGGCGGGGCTGGCCGCGCGAGGCCGGGCCACCCAGCGGGGCTCCGAGGGGCACGGGCCGGGCGGATCGGTGGCAGGGTGGGACGCATGAGCATCCGCACCGCGATCGTCGGCTACGGCCTGGGCGGCCGCTACTTCCACGCGCCCTTCCTCGCCGCCGACCCGTCCTTCACCGTCGCCGCGGTCGTCACCGGCGACCCGGAGCGTGGTGCCGCAGCGGCCGCCGACCACCCCGGCGTCGAGGTCGTGCCCGACTTGGACGCGTTGCTGGAGCGCTCCGGCGACCTCGGCCTGGACCTCGCCGTCGTGTCGACCCCGCCGGCGGCCCACGCCGAGCAGGCGACCGCCGCGCTGGGCGCCGGCCTGCACGTCGTAGTCGACAAGCCGGTCACGGTCACCGGCAAGGAGGGCCGGGCGCTGCTGGAGGCGGCCGACCGCGCGGGGCGGGTGCTCACGGCATACCAGAACCGTCGGTGGGACGGGGACTTCCTCACCCTGCGCCGGCTCGTGGAGGCCGGCGAGCTCGGGTCGGTCCTGCGGCTGGAGTCGCGCTTCGAGCGGCGCAAGCTCGCCGAGTCCAAGCCGTGGAAGGCCGGGCAGGCGGCGACCGGGGTCGGGCTGCTCTACGACCTGGGCGCGCACCTGCTCGACCAGGCGGTCCAGCTGCTCGGCCCCGTCGAGGACGTGCATGCCGAGCTGCTCCACCAGCGTCCCGGCGAGGGGGCCGACGACGACACCTTCGTGGCCCTGCAGCACGCGGGCGGCGCGGTGTCGCATCTGTGGATGAGCGCCGTCGTCGCCCAGCCGGGGCCGCGCTTCCGGGTCGTCGGGACCGACGCCGGGTTCACCTCCTACGGGCTGGACTCGACCGAGCAGCAGCTGACTACCGGCACCTCCTCGACCGACCCTGCGCTGGGCGTGCGCGAGTCGGACGCCGACGCGATCGTCGGGGTGGCGGGGCAGGAGCGGCGGGTGCCGCTGGACCGTGGGGAGTACGGCGCGTTCTACCGGGGCGTGGCGCGTGCCGTCACCGACGGTGCGCCCCCGCCGGTCGACCCCCGCGACAGCGTGGCCGTGATCGAGCTGATCGAGCGGATCCACCGGGAGTTCCCCGTGCGGCGACCGCGCGCCTGAGCGACCCCGCGCGCCGGGAGCGCCCGCGGCTCAGGAGCGCTCGCGCTCGAAGGTGACCAGCACGCCCTCGACGCCGCCGGGGCCGATCCGGCCCTTGACGTCGACCGAGGTGATGGCCTTCAGGCGCCAGCCCTTGTCGGCGTGCTGGTTGAGGACCTTCTCCAGCTTGTCGCCGGACATCTTGCCGCCGATGAGCCCCTCGCGGAGCTGGACGACCTTGTACTCGTACATGCTGATCCTCCTCGTCGGTGGGACCTCCATCATGCGTGATCCGCACAGGCGTCAGCGCTCGGGGGTCGGAGGTCACGATTGGCCCAGGATTCTGCTAGGACCCTCTGCACAGCCTGATCGCCCGCGCGACCAACGAGACCGGCACCGCCCAGAGCGACCCGCTCGAGGTCACCCTCGACACGACGGCGCCCGCGCTGGACTGGGTCGCGCCCATGGACGGCACCGCCGTGCTCGAGCCGGACGTCACGGTGCGGGGGAGCGTCTCGGACGAGCACGCCGCCCCGGTCACCGTCACCGTCCAGGGCGAGGAGGTCGAGGTCGCCGCGGACGGCAGCTTCGAGGTCGTCGTCACCCTGGAGGCGGGCGCCCAGGACCTCACCGTCGTGGCGACCGACGCCGTCGGCAACTGGGTCAGCGCGACCCGGGAGGTGGCGTGGTTCGACGTCGGCACCGCGTGGGACGTGGCCGGCGGCCGCGGCAAGGTGCAGCCGGTCAAGCTGGCCCTCACCGATCCTGCCGGCGACCCCGTGCAGGTCGACGGCGTGGAGCTGGAGCTGGTCCGGGACGGTGAGGTGGAGGCGTCCTTCGAGATGAGGTTCGTCGACGGCACCGACTACCTCGCCCTCGTCCAGGGCGTGCCGCGGGGCACCTACGACCTGCGGGCCGTGCTCACGATCGAGGGCTTCGCGGCGGTGGTGGACGGGCCGGAGCTGCGGGTCTGGCGGTGAGGCGAGCGGGCTGAGAGGGATCAGGCGTAACGTCATGCTCGACGCAACCGAGAGAAGGCGAGAGATGATGACTCCTGGCAGCCTCGAGGCGCAGCTCTTCCGCCGGCTCGACGAGTGCGAATCGGCGTGGGCACGGGCGCTCGAGGCGGTGGCCGACGACCTCGACCGGCCCAGCGCGGCTCCCGGCTGGTCGATGTGGGACGTCGCCAACCACGTCGCAGGCGGGGCCCACCGCTACCGTCTCCTCGTGGTGGGGGAGTCCGGTGTCGAGGAGACCCGCACCCAGGACCACGTCGGCGGCGACCCGGTCGGATCGTTCTGGCAGCACGAGCGCGCGTTGCGCGAGGTCGCCACGAGCGAGGTCCTGGGCCGGATGGTCCCGCACCGGGCCGGGCCCCGTCGGGTGGATCAGCTGCTGGTGATGCGTGGCAACGACATGGCGCTGCACGCGTGGGACATCGCCTCGGCCGCCGGACATCCCTGGCCCGTCGGCGAGGACCTGGCCGGGTGGCTCCTGGAGAACGCAGGTCCGGTGATCGACGAGCTTCGCGAGGCCGGCTTCTTCGCCGAGCCCCTGCAGCCGACGGGCGACAGCAGCAGGGACCGCCTGCTGGCCCGTGCGGGGCGCAGGGGTCCTACGGCATAGTCACGGGCACGACGTGGCCGTCCAGCCTTCCCGGGCGACCACCGTCGTGCAACGTCGCTGCTAGCGCTGAGCGGGCAGCCAGAGCGCGATCTCCGGGACGACGACAAGCAGTATCAGCAGCAGGAACTCGATGATGATGTAGGGAACCACGCCCCTGAAGATGTCGGCCAGGTCCAGCTCCGGCACGACCGACTTCATCGTGTAGAGGTTCAGCCCGACGGGAGGGGTGATGACCGCCATCTCCAGGTTGACCACCAGGATGATGCCCAGCCACAAGGGGTCGTAGCCGAGCGCGACCACGGTGGGCAGCAGGATCGGCGTGACGACGAGGAGCAACGACGCCGCGTCGACGAGGCATCCGAGGAGGACCAGGATGACCATCATGACGATGATGACCACGAGGGGGGCGACGTCCAGGCCGGTGACGTAGGCGGTGATGTGGTCCGGGACCCTGGCCACCACGAGCATCTGGGTGAAGATGAACGCCGTGCCGACGATCACCATCAGGACCGTGGAGACGAAGGTCGTGGCGACCATGGCGGCCTTGATGGTCGTCCAGTTCAGGGCGCGGTAGAAGACACCGACGAGCACGATGGCTCCGGCCGCGCCCACCGCGGCCGCTTCCGTGGGCGTGGCCCAGCCTGCGTAGATGGAGCCCAGGACCAGCAGGATCAGGAGCACGGCCGGGAGGATCCGCAGCAGCGCGGAGAACTTCTCGCCCCAGGTGAACTTCTCCTTCGGCGCCGGGGCCCAGTCGGGCTTGACGAGGGCCACGACGACGACCCAGATGATCATCAGCAGGGACAGCAGGAGTCCGGGGACGATGCCGCCCGTGAACAGGTCGGCGACTCCCACACCGCTCACCGACGAGTAGAGGATGAACATGAGGCTGGGCGGGATGAGCATGGCCAGCGCGCCGGACGCCACGACCGAACCGCTGGCGTAGCTCGGCTTGTAGCCGCGATCGAGCATCTCCGGCACCGCCATCCGTCCGACGACGGCCACCGAGGAGATGCTGACGCCCGACATCGCGCCGAAGGCGGTGGAGGCACCGATCGCGGACGCGGCCAGGCCTCCGGGCACCCTGCCCAGCCAGCGGTAGGCCGCGCGGAACAGGTCGCGGCCCAGACCGCTGACTGCCAGGACCTCGCCCATGAAGATGAACAGCGGAGCGGCCATGAGGGAGTAGTTCTGGAGCTGCGAGACCAGTGCGATCGGGACCTGGTCGAGCCCGACGAGCCCCTGCATGGCGTAGAGCCCGAGCAGCCCGGCCACCCCGAGGGAGACGTAGATCGGGACCTTGATGGCGATGAGGACGACCAGCAGGGCGACGCACAGGAGGACGATCAGGTCGTTGCTCATCAGGCCGCCCCCGCACTGGTGAGCGTGTCGACATCATCTCCCACGACGGGTCGGCGCCACGGCGAGAAGACGATGACGAGGGCCAGCCCCAGACCGCCGAGGTAGACGATGGCGTACATCACCCACATCGGTAGGTTGAAGTTGCCGGAGGTGTAGAGGCCGTTGAGGTAGGCGCTGTACGCCGCCCGGTAGCCCAACCACGCGAGCAGGGCCCCGAACCCGAGCGTCACGATCCCGATGACGATGTCCAAGGAGTGCTGGACGCCGTCGGGCAGACGCCGGTAGATCAGGTCCATCTCGATGTGGCCGTGGATCGCGGCCAGGTGGGGCATCGCGAGCAGGGTCGCCGCCAGCAGGGCGGTGGAGTTCAACGTGAAGGCCCACTCCGTCGGGGAGGCGAAGAGGTACCGGGCGATCACGTCATACACCGTGGTCACCGTCATCATGAGGATGAGGAGCCCGGCCAGGACGCGCATCCAGAAGGCGAAGCCGACCACGACCCAGTCCAGGCGACCCATGACCCGGCTCACCGGTGAGCGCACGTGGCCCCCGTCGTGCGAGGTCACGCGTTCTGCACCAGGTCGAGCGCCTGCTGTGCCAGCTCGTCGTCGCCCATCTTGGCCTTCCACCAGTCGACGACGTCGGACGTGGCGTCACGGAACACCTGTTCCTGCTGCCCGTCGAGCTCGACGATCTCCATGCCGGCGGCCTTCATCGCGGGGAAGTAGTCGTCGGCGTGCACCTTCAGCTGCGCCGCAGTCCCCTCGGTCTGGTAGGCCTTGGCGCCCTCGTTCAGCGCGGACTTCTCGTCGTCGGACAGATCCTCCCACCAGTCGAGCCGGCTGTAGATGTCGACCGAGTACAGGCCGAAGTGTCCTGCGGTCCCGTACTTCAGGACGTTCTGCAGGTCGCGCGAGATCACCGTGCCGGGGTAGGAGATCATGCCGTCGATGGTCCCGCGCTCCAGCGCCTCGTAGAGCTCGGCGGAACTCATCGAGATCGGCGACCCCCCGAGTGCCTTGACCGTCTCGCCCTCGACGTTGCCCGCTGTCCGGATCCGTAGCCCCTTGAGGTCCTCGGGCGCCAGGACCGGCTTGTCCATCGTCCAGACGTATTCCGGCGCGGTCGGCATGCTCCCGAGGAGGCGCAGCCCCTTGGTGGCCAGCTGCTCGTTGATCAGGTTGAACAGGTCGCCGTCGATCGTGAGCGCGCGCAGCGTCTGGTCGGTACCGTCGTTGATGAACGGAAGCTCGTAGCAGCCGAGGACCGGGTAGCTCGTCGACACGTAGGAGCTGGTCTGCAGTGCCAGGTCGCAGACGCCGCGGGTCAGCCCGGGGACGAGCTGGTCGGCCGCGAGCAGCGTGCCGGAGTCGAACATCTCGAACGTCATGGAGCCGCCGGACGCATCCCGGGCGGTGTCCATCAGGAGGGTGAACGCGCCGTAGAGGTCCTTGTAGGACGGCGGGATGTAGGTCGCGACGGTGACGTCGTCGCCACCCCCCGACGAGTCCGCCTGGTCCGCCGGGGTGCTGGTGGTAGGCGCACCGCATGCGGTCAGCGTGGTGGTCACGGCGGCGAGCGTCAGGAACTGCCGACGACCCAGGGTGCTGCTGGTGGTGGTCCTCATCATGATTCCTTTCCGGTGCTTGTTTCCAGATGAGGCAGGACCTGCTCGGCGAAGAGCTCCATGCTGGAGATCGCCTCCGACTGGGTCATGCCCGGCCACTGCATGCGCAGCAGCAGGTGGGTGGGACGGGCCGCGGCCCGGAGGGCCCGGATGCGGGCGAGCACGCCGGCCGGATCGCCGATCAGGAACCGTCCGCGGCGGAGCTCGTCGAACTCCTTGTCGAAGGACTGGCTCGGGGGCAGGATCTGGTCCTGGCCCCATCGCGCGTAGGCGTCGTACTTCACGGCGAGCGAGCTCCGCACGGTCTCCAGCGCCCGTTCCTCGGTCGGGGCCACGTAGACCTCCTGCAGGACGGGCAGGTCCAGGTC
>QEUR01000147.1 GCA_003577095.1 Acidobacteriota bacterium | reverse complement strand
CTGCGCTGGAGTGGGTCGGTGGCCGCAGCCGGGACAGCGAGGACCGGCTGGGCTCGGTGCCCGGCCACGCGGCGCGGCACGCCGCCGTCCGCGAGGCGCTCGAGGCGCCGGACCGGATCCCGCTCGTCGGCCAGGTCGGCGAGCACCTCTACGGCTTCTGGACCGACGCCGAGAACCCGCGCGGCGTCTGGCGCCGCACCACGTGGGAGAACTACCGCTCCGACGAGCCGGCGTGGGAGGTCCTCGTCGACGTGGACGCGCTGGCCAGGGACGAGGACGTCCCCTGGGTCTGGCAGGACGCCTCCCTGCTCCGACCGAGGCACGACCGTGCGCTGGTGCACCTCTCGCGCGGCGGTGCGGACGCGGGCACCACGCGCGAGCTCGACCTGACCACCCTGGAGTGGGTGCCGGAGCCGGAGGGATTCGCCAAGCCCGAGGCCAAGGGCCGGCTGACCTGGCGCGACCGCGACCACGTCTATCTCACCACCGCCGCCGACCCCACCGGACCCACCCGGTCGGGCTACCCGCGCACCGTGCGGCTGTGGCGCCGGGGCACGCCCGTGGAGGAGGCCGAGGTGGTGCACACCACCGGCGAGGACGACCTGGGGCTGTTCGTGGACCACGACCAGCGGTCCGGGCGGACGCTGCTGCGGCGGGCCGTCGCCTTCTACGAGGAGCAGACGCTCGTGCTCACCGACGACGGCCTCGTCGCCCTGTCGGTCCCCGACAGCGCAGAGTCCTCCGTCCACGGCGACCTCGTGGCCGTGCGGCTGCGCGACCCCTGGACGACGCCCGCACCGAGCGGGGGCACGGTGACCTGGGACGCCGGGAGCCTGCTCGTCGCGCGCCTGGACGAGGTCCTGGCCGGCGCGGCCCGGTGGACGGCGGTCTTCGTCCCCGACGAGCGCTCCGCCCTCGTGGACCTCACCTGGACCGCCCACCACCTGGTGACGACCGCACTGGTGGACGTGCGGCATACCCTGCAGGTCCACTCGCCCGCCGCCGACGGGTCCTGGAGCACCCGCGGGCTGACCGACGCGCTCGACCTCGGGCTGCGCACGGTGAGCGTCAGCGCGGTCGACGACCACGACAGCGACGACCTGTGGCTGGTGACCACCGGCTTCCTGGAGCCGATGGCGCTGTCCGTGGCGCACCTGGGCGGTCGCCCCCACGACGACGTCGTCCTCGAGCCCCTCAAGGCCGCACCCGAACGCTTCGACGCCTCCGGGCTGGAGGTCTCCCAGCACTGGGCGACCTCGGCCGACGGCACCCGCGTCCCGTACTGGCAGGTCGGCCCGGCGCAGCTGCCGCTGGACGGATCGACGCCCACGGTCCTGCACGGCTACGGCGGGTTCGAGCATGCGCTCACCCCCGCCTACGACCCCATCGTCGGGCCCTGCTGGCTGGCCGACGGGTTCGTCCACGTGGTCGCCGGCATCAGGGGTGGCGGAGAGTTCGGGCCGAGGTGGCACCGGGCCGCGCTGGGACCTGAGCGGCACCGTGCCTACGAGGACTTCGTGGCGGTCGCCAGGGACCTCGTGGCGCGCGGCGTCACGTCCGTCCAGCACCTGGGGTGCACGGGTCGCTCCAACGGCGGTCTGCTCGTGGGCAACATGCTCACCGGCTACCCCGAGGACTTCGGGGCGGTCGTCTGCCAGGTCCCGCTGCTCGACATGGAGCGCTACCACCTGCTGCTGGCCGGCGCCTCCTGGATGGCGGAGTACGGCGACCCGGAGGACGAGGAGCAGTGGCAGTGGCTGCGGACCTACTCCCCCTACCACCGCTTCGACCCCGGGCGTCCGACGCCTCCGGTCTACCTGGCCACCTCGACCCGGGACGACCGGGTGCACCCGGGCCACGCCCGCAAGATGGCGGCGCTGCTCGAGGAGCACGGGCGGGACGTCACGTACTGGGAGAACACCGAGGGCGGCCACGGCGGGGCCAGCACGGCCGACCAGTGGGCCACCTGGCACGCGTTGGCCTGGACCTTCCTGCACGAGCGCCTGGCGGGCTACCGGTCGTCCTGACGATCGGTGCCGCGACACGCCCGGACGGGACCGGCCCACGCGTGCACGTGCACGCGTGGGCCGGTCGGGTGCGGGAGTGTCGTCAGGACGGCTGGGACGACGGCCGCAGGTGGCGCGTCACATCCGGGTGGCGCGTCACAGCAGGACGGTCGCGAACGTCCCCGTGCGCTCGAACCCGACCCGCTGGTAGGTGCGGACCGCGGGCTCGTTGAAGTCGTTGACGTAGAGGGTGACCGTCGGCGCCACGTGCCGCCGGGCGTGCTCGACGACCGCGGCCATCGCCGGGGCCGCGAGCCCCTGGCCGCGCCAGCGCGGGTGCACCCACACCCCCTGGACCTGCGCCACGCCGAGGGCCACCGAGCCGAGGTCGGCCTTGAAGACGACCTCGCCCTCCTCGACCCGTACGAGCGTGTGCCCGCGCTCGATCAGCCCGGCCACGCCGCGCCGGTAGGCGACCCCGCTGCCCTGGTAGGGCGGGTAGCCGATCTCCTCGGTGAACATCGCGGTCGCCGCCGGGACGACGACGTCCAGCTCCTCGGGGCTGGCCGGGCGGACCGCCGGGTCGGGGACCACCCGCGTGGGCGCGGCGCCGGTCATCGTCATCACGTACTGGTTGGGGCGCACCTCCCGCGGACGCCCCCAGGTGCGCTCCAGCCGCCCCCACAGGTCCATCACCTGGTCGGCCGGCCCGAAGACCGAGCTGGCCCAGGTGCGCCGACGCACCACCTTGGTGGCCAGGGCCCCCAGGGCCCGGCTGCTGGCCTCCACCGGCACGACGTTGGCCGAGCACCAGCACAGGGCACGCTCGCCGCCCGCGTCGTAGCCGAACAGCGGGCCGCGCGTGCCCGCGAGGCCGCTCTCCACGATCCGGGCGGCGACGAAGACGTTGGTGACCGGGTCGACGGCGCACACCTCGAGCGCGTCCTCCACGTCCCTCGTCCCGAGGGCGCGGACGGCACCGAGGCTGCGCAGCATACGCACAGCCTGCCGCACCGGAGGCGCCCGGTCGAGGCCGGACCCTGCTTCCCCGACCGGGCGCGGGGTGAGAGGCTGTCCGCACCCCGGGAGACGGGGAGGGAACGGAAGGGGCGAGGGATGCAACCGAAGGCGCTCACGGGCAGGGACCGGGACGAGGCCCTGCGCGTGCTGCAGGCCAGCGGCGGGGACGGCGCACCCATCGACGTGCTCGTCGTCGGCGGGGGCGTCACCGGGGCGGGGACGGCGCTGGACGCGACCACCCGCGGGCTGGCGACCGCGGTCGTCGAGGCGGGCGACTGGGGCTCAGGCACCTCGCAGTGGTCGACCAAGCTCGTCCACGGGGGCCTGCGCTACCTGCAGATGCTCGACTTCGCCCTCGTCCACGAGGCGCTCACCGAGCGCGGGCTGCTGCTCCGCACGCTGGCGCCGCACCTGGTCAAGCCGATGCCCTTCCTCATCCCGCTCGAGCACCGGGTCTGGCAGCGGGCCTACTACGGCGCCGGGGTGACGCTCTACGACCTGCTGGCCAACCTGATGCCGGGGCGGCGCGCCCTGCCGATCCACCAGCACCGGAGCAGGTCGGGTCTGCACCGTGAGTTCCCGCAGCTGCGCGGCGAGCAGGCGGTCGGGGCGGTGAAGTACTGGGACGCGACGGTCGACGACGCCCGGCTGGTGTCGACCCTGGTCCGGACGGCGCACGCCTACGGCGCCCACGCCGCGAGCCGCACGCGCGCGGTGGGGCTGCTCAAGGACGGGTCCGGAGCGGTGGTCGGGGCGACCCTGCTGGACCTGGAGACCGGTCGCACCTTCGAGGCCCGGGCCCGTCAGGTGATCTCCTGCGCGGGTGTCTGGACCGAGGAGGTGACCGACCTCGCCGGCACCGAGGGTGGCCTGCGGGTGCTCGCCTCGAAGGGGATCCACCTGGTGGTGCCCAGGGACCGGATCGCCGGCGAGAGCGGGCTGTTCCTGCAGACCGAGCGCTCGGTGCTGTTCTTCATCCCGTGGTCGCGGTACTGGATCATCGGCACGACCGACACCCCGTGGACGCTCGACCTCGGCCACCCGGTGGCGACGGCCACGGACATCGACTACGTGCTCGAGCACGCGAACGAGGTGCTCACCACGCGGCTCACCCGCGACGACGTGGTGGGCTGGTACGCCGGCCTGCGCCCGCTCCTGCAGCCGGGCACCAAGGCCGCCGGCGACAGCGCCTCGGTCAGCCGCGAGCACACCGTCGCCTCCCCCGTGCCGGGCTTGACGGTCGTCGGCGGGGGCAAGCTGACGACGTACCGGGTGATGGCGCGCGACGCCGTCGACTTCGCGCTCGGCGAGCGCGCGGCCGAGCTGCCCTCGATCACCGAGCAGATCCCGCTGCTGGGCGCCGTCGGCGAGGCCGCGATGCGCCGCCGGATGCCCGCGCTGCGCGACCGTTTCGGGTGGAGCGTCCAGCACACCGACCACCTCCTCCACCGCTACGGGTCGCTCGTGGAGCAACTGGTCGAGCTGATCGACGAGGACGCCTCGCTGGCCCGGCCGCTGGAGCACGCCCCGGCCTACCTGCGCGTCGAGATCGCCTACGCGTGCATCAGCGAGGGCGTGCTGCACCTTGAGGACGTGATGATGCGCCGGACCCGGCTCTACTACGAGGAGCCGCGCAAGGGACTGGCCGCGGTCCCGGAGATCGCCGACATCGCGGTGCAGTGGCTGGGGTGGGACGAGCAGCGCGAGACGTCGGAGGTCGCGGCCTACGAGCGCAGGGTGCTGGCCGACGAGGCGGCCGCGCTGGAGCCGGACGACGAGAGCGCGGTGGCGGCCCGGGACCGGGTGCTGGCCGGCGAGGAGGTGGACGCGCGATGAGCGCACGGGGAGACGGTGCCGGCGCCAGCCACGTGCTGGCGATCGACCAGGGCACGACCAGCACGAGGGCGATGGTCTTCGCCCACGACGGCACGGTGCGCTCGGTGGCCCAGAAGGAGCACGAGCAGATCTTCCCCCGGGCCGGCTGGGTCGAGCACGACGCGGCGCAGATCTGGCGCGACACCACCGAGGTGATCGGCCAGGCGCTGGGTCGGGCCCACCTCGGCGGGCGCGACCTCGCCGCGATCGGCATCACCAACCAGCGGGAGACCACGGTCGTGTGGGACCGGGCCACCGGGGAGCCGGTCCACCACGCGATCGTCTGGCAGGACACGCGCACCGACCGGCTCGTCGCCGAGCTCGCCGGCGACGAGGGTGCCGACCGCTTCCGCGAGGTCTGCGGACTGCCGCTGGCCACCTACTTCTCCGGGCCGAAGATCCGGTGGATCCTCGACAACGTCGACGGTGCGCGCGAACGCGCGGAGGCCGGCGAGCTGCTCTTCGGCACCACGGACTCGTGGCTGGTGTGGAACCTCACCGGCGGCCCCGACGGGGGCGTCCACGTCACCGACGTCACGAACGCCTCGCGGACCATGCTCATGGACCTGCGCACGCTGTCGTGGTCCGAGGAGGTCGCCGAGGCCATGGGGGTGCCCACGTCGATGCTCCCGCAGATCCGCAGCTCCTCGGAGGTCTACGGCGAGAGCACCAAGCTCGGCGTCCCGATCGCCGGCATCCTCGGCGACCAGCAGGCCGCCACCTTCGGCCAGGCCTGCTTCGAGCGGGGGATGTCGAAGAACACCTACGGCACCGGCAACTTCCTGCTGCTCAACACCGGCGGCGAGATCGTGCGCAGCGACAACGGCCTGCTCACCACCGTCTGCTACCAGCTGGACGGGCAGGACCCCGTCTACGCCCTCGAGGGGTCGATCGCGGTGACCGGCTCGCTCGTGCAGTGGCTGCGCGACAACCTGGGGATCATCGACGACGCCTCCCAGGTGGAGGAGCTGGCGACGAGGGTCGAGGACAACGGCGGCTGCTACGTCGTCCCGGCCTTCTCGGGGCTGTTCGCGCCCTACTGGCGTGACGATGCCCGGGGCGCGATCGTCGGTCTGACCCGCTACGTGACCAAGGAGCACCTGGCGCGCGCCGCCCTGGAGGCCACCGCATACCAGAGCAGGGAGGTGGCCGAGGCGATGGAGGCCGACTCCGGCGTGGAGCTGACCGAGCTGCGCGTGGACGGAGGCATGGTGGCCAACGAGACGCTCATGCAGTTCCAGGCCGACCAGCTCGGCGTGGACGTGGTCCGCCCCGAGGTGGCGGAGACCACCGCGCTGGGCGCGGCCTACGCCGCCGGCATCGCGGTCGGGTTCTGGAGCCAGCAGGACGTCGTCGACAACTGGCGGGAGGGCCGGCGGTGGAGCCCGCGGATGGGGGACGCCGAGCGCGAGCGACTGTTCCGGCAGTGGCGCAAGGCCGTCACCCGCACCTTCGACTGGGTCGACGAGGACACCGAGGCGGTCGAGGAGGCCGCCGCCGAGGAGGCCGCGGCGGCGGACGGCCCGGACTGAGGCGACCGGTTCAGGCTTCCGGCTCGTCGTCGAACCACTGGGGTTCCTCGGGGTCCGGCACGATCAGCTCCGGGCGCTGCAGGTCGCTGTTGTCGACGATCCACGTGGGCTGCCACAGGCGGGCCTGCTGCTGGTAGAGGCGCTGGGCGCCGACGTAGCGCTCGTTGGCCGGGTGGTCGGGGTCGTCGTCGCCGGGCACCCTGGCGGTGAGCCGGGCGTTGCCGCGGGGCACGGTGACCCGTGCGGGAGCGGTGACGAGGCAGGTCGCGTCCCACTCGCCGCGCAGCTCGGGACGCCGGAGGAAGACGCCCTCCACGACGAGGAGCGCGTCCTCCTCGGGCTCGACCGGGTCGGGGTGGAGGGCGCGGTCGCTGTCCACGTCGTGCACGGCCGTGACGATCTCCCGGCCCGCACGGAAGGGCCGCAGCACCCGCTCGCGCAGCGACGCGTAGTCGAAGGCGTCCCGGTAGTAGGCCTCCGCCGTCCGGCCGTGGGCGTAGCGCTGCGCGCGCGGACGGTGGAAGCCGTCCACGGACACGCTGAGCACCTCCCGTCCCGCCACGTGTGGGGCCAGCGCGACGAGCTCCCCCACCAGCCTGGTCTTGCCCACGCCGTCGGGCCCGTCGACGGCGACGACCGCGCGCTGCCCCGGGCACGTGGCCAGCATCAGCCCCAGCAGGTCCACGAGGACCAGCTGCCGGGTCGGGAGGAATCCTGCGGACGTCATGGGTCAAGGGTAGGCAGCGTGGTCCCGTGCCCCGTCCCACGGTCCGGCGGGAGAGGATGGCGAAGCCGCCGCCGTCGACGAGCGAGCTGCCCATGCCGAGCAGGGCGAGCACGGCCAGGACCCTCCGGGGCAGCGGGCTCAGTGGCGCTGCGCGGACCACTCCATGTAGAGGCCGTTCTCCAGCAGGACGGCGCCAGGCGGCGCCTCCTTCGCGACGAAGCCGAAGCTGCGGTAGAGGCTGCGGGCCCGCACGTTGTCCGCCCCCACGTCGAGCCACACCCGGGTCACCTGCGGACGGGCCAGCGCCTGCTCGAGCAGGTGACGCAGCAGCAGCCGGCCCAGCCCCTGGCCGCGGCCCTCGGGCGCGACCACCATGCGGCGGAGCTCGACCGCGCCGGGCTCGCTCAGACCGGCCAGGACGCCGAAGGCGTAGACCCGGTCGAGGCGGTCGACGAGCACCCAGTGCTCCATGTCGCCGTCCTGGAGGACCTGCTTGTGCCAGTCCATCCCGCCCTCGCCGACCCACTGGCGGGTGTCGGCGGCCTCCTCGACCTCCACCACGGACTCCAGGTCGCGGGGACGGGTCCGGCGCACGTAGGAGCCCACGACCAGCTTGCTGCGGTCCCGCTGCTGGGACCGGGCGCGGCGGGCGAGCGGGTTGCCCGAGACCCGGGGTGAGGAGACGACGAGGACCTCGAGGTCCTCGTCGGTGTGGTTGCGCAGCTGGTGACGGACCCGGGGGGCCACCTCGATCCCGGAGCCGGCGGGCACCGCGTAGGTGCGGGGGCCCACAGCACCACCTGCACCACGGACAGGTCGGGCCGGCCGAGCTGGTAGTAGGCCGTGCAGTCCTCGTACCAGACGGCGCTGCGCACCGTCTCGGGGCTGACCGGCTCCGCTCCTGCTGCTGCCATGGTCAGACGTTACCGGCTGCCGTCAGCCGACGCTGACCTCCGGCGAGCCGGTCCCCCCGCCCGCGGCCTCCATCTCCTCGGCGATCCGCATGGCCTCCTCGATGAGGGTCTCCACGATCTGCGACTCGGACACGGTCTTGATGACCTCGCCCTTGACGAAGATCTGGCCCTTGCCGTTGCCGGAGGCCACCCCGAGGTCGGCCTCGCGGGCCTCGCCGGGACCGTTGACCACGCAGCCCATCACGGCGACGCGCAGCGGGACCTCCAGCCCCTCCAGGCCGGCGGTCACCTCGTCGGCCAGGGTGTAGACGTCGACCTGGGCCCGCCCGCAGGACGGGCAGGAGACGATCTCCAGCTTGCGGGGCCGCAGGTTGAGGCTCTGCAGGATCTGGTTGCCGACCTTGACCTCCTCCACCGGCGGCGCGGAGAGGGAGACGCGGATGGTGTCGCCGATCCCCTTCGACAGCAGCGCCCCGAAGGCCACCGAGGACTTGATCGTGCCCTGGAAGGCCGGCCCGGCCTCGGTCACGCCCAGGTGGAGCGGCCAGTCGCCGCGCTCGGCCAGCAGCTCGTAGGCGCGGACCATGACGACCGGGTCGTTGTGCTTGACCGAGATCTTGAAGTCGTGGAAGTCGTGCTCCTCGAACAGGCTCGCCTCCCAGACCGCAGACTCCACGAGCGCCTCGGCGGTCGGCCGGCCGTACTTCTCCAGCAGCCGCTTGTCGAGCGAGCCGGCGTTGACGCCGATCCGGATGGACACCCCGGCGTCCCTGGCCGCCTGGGCGATCTCCTTGACCTGGTCGTCGAACTTGCGGATGTTGCCCGGGTTGACCCGCACCGCGGCGCACCCCGCGTCGATCGCGGCGAAGACGTAGCGCGGCTGGAAGTGGATGTCGGCGATCACCGGGATCTGCGACTTGCGGGCGATGGCCGGCAGCGCCTCGGCGTCGTCCTGGCTGGGGCAGGCCACGCGCACGATGTCGCAGCCGGCGGCGGTCAGCTCGGCTATCTGCTGGAGGGGGGCGTTGACGTCGGTCGTCGGCGTCGTGGTCATCGACTGCACCGAGATGGGTGCGTCGCCCCCGACCTCCACCTTGCCGACGCGGATCTTGCGGCTCCTGCGCCTGGGCGCCAGGACCGGAGGGGGCGGGGTGGGCAGGCCGAGCGCGACGGGGTTGCCAGTCATGGGCGCCATCCTCTCAGGCGGGGCTGGGGATCAGCCCAGCCGGATCGGGTCGACGATGTCCGCGTAGACGAGCAGGGCCGTCATGCCGAGCAGCCCGATCGCGACCGCGTAGGCCACCGGCAGCGCGGCCGCCGTGTCCACCGGCCCGGGCGAGGGCAGCCCGCGGACCCTCGCCCAGGTCTTCTTCACGCCCTCCCACAGCGCGCCGGCGATGTGTCCACCGTCCAGGGGCAGCAGGGGGACGAGGTTGAAGACGAACAGCGCCATGTTGAGGGAGGCGACGAGGGAGAGCAGGATCCACAGCCGGTCCCCGATCGACTGGGCGGCCACGCCCAGGCCGCCGTCGGCGACGTCGCCGGCGACACGGCCGACGCCGACCACCGACATCGGGCCGTCCTGGTCGCGCTGCTCGGGCCCGAAGGCCGCCTGCGCCACGTCGACCATCCGCTGCGGCAGCGTGAAGACGATGCGGGCCGTCTGGGTGAACATGTCGCCGACGAAGCCCGGCACCGCGCTGATCGGCTGCGGCTGGTACTCGAAGGTGGGCGAGGCGCCGAAGAAGCCGGCCTCACCCCATACCTGCTCGCCGTCCTCGTCCAGGCGGGGCGTGCCGTCCGCGTTCATCAACGGCCGCTCGCGCAGCACCAGGTCGGCGGTGAGCGTCACGCGCCGCCCGTCCCGGTCGACGACGAAGGTGGCCTGCTCGCCGGCGTTCTGGATCTGGTATGTCGTCTCCGTCCAGGTCGTGACCGGGTGCCCGTCGACGGCGACGATCGTGTCGCCGACCTGCAGGCCCGCGGCCAGCGCCGGCGACGGGTCCTGCCCGGCGCAGTCGTCGTCGGCCACGTCGGTATTGGCGCAGGCCGCCACGTGCGAGACGGTCGGGGTCAGCGCCCCGACGCCGTGCACGGTGAGCAGCAGGGTCACCAGCGCGGCGGCGAGGAAGAGGTTCATCAGCGGGCCGCCGGACATGATGACCAGCCGCTTCCAGACCGGCAGCTTGTAGAAGACGCGGTCCTCGTCGCCGGGCTCGATCTCCTCGAGGGAGTCCTGGCGTGCCTGCTCGACCATCTGGTGGAAGGGGTTGGAGGAGCTGCGGCGCAGCAGACCCCCGTCGCCGGGGCGGGGCGGGAACATCCCGATCATCCGCACGTAGCCGCCGAGCGGGACGGCCTTGAGGCCGTACTCCGTCTCCCCGCGCCGCGTCGACCAGACCGTCGGTCCGAAGCCGACCATGTACTGGGTGGTCTTGACGCCGAACTTCTTGGCGGGGACCAGGTGGCCGACCTCGTGCAGCGCGATCGAGACGGCGATCCCGAGGGCGACGAGCAGGACGCCCAGCAGGTACATCACGAGGAGAGCTCCTTGTCGTCGTGCGTGGCCGCCGCGATGCGGGCGGCCGCTGCCTGGCGGGCCCAGGCGTCCGCGGCGAGCACCCGTTCCACGGTCAGTCCAACTTCCCGCGGCCCGATTCCGTTCCCGGTGGCGTGCTCGTCGACGACCTCGGCGACGACGTCGACGATGCCGGTGAAGGGCAGCCGCCCGTCGTGGAAGGCCTCCACGGCCTCCTCGTTGGCCGCGTTGTAGACGGCCGGGAAGGTCCCGCCCGCCCTCCCGACGCGTTCGGCGAGGCGGACCGCGGGGAAGGCCTCGTGGTCCAGCGGGTGGAACTCCCACGTGCCCGCGCGGGTCCAGTCGCAGGGCTCGTCGACGTCGGCGAGCCGCTCCGGCCAGGACAGGCCCAGCGCGATCGGCACCAGCATCCGCGGCGGGCCCATCTGCGCGATCGTGGAACCGTCGTGGAACTCGACCATCGAGTGGATCTGCTGCTGCGGGTGCACGACGACGTCGATGTCGTCGAGGTCGACGCCGAAGAGCAGGTGCGCCTCGATGACCTCCAGCCCCTTGTTCACCAGGGTCGCCGAGTTGGTGGTGATGACCCTGCCCATGGCGAAGTTGGGGTGGCGCAGCGCCTCCTGAGGCGTGACCCGCTCCAGCTCGGCGCGGCTGCGCCCGCGGAACGGACCGCCGCTGGCGGTGAGCACCAGGCGGCGTACCTCCTCGCGCCGCCCGCCCCGCAGGCACTGGGCGATCGCGCTGTGCTCGGAGTCGACCGGCACGATCTGGTCCGCCGCGGCGGCCTCCCGGACCAGCGGCCCGCCGACGATGAGCGACTCCTTGTTGGCCAGGGCCAGGGTGCTGCCGGCGGCGAGCGCGGCGAGGGTGGGACGCAGTCCGATGCTGCCGGTGATGCCGTTGAGCACCACGTCGGACCCGGTGCCGGCGACCGTCGCCGCGGCCTGCGGTCCGGTCAGCACCTGCGGACGGTATGCCGTGCGCCCCGCCTCCCCGGCGGCCGCGCCCAGCGCCTCCTCGAGCGCGGCGAGGGTCGCGTCGTCGTCGCGGGCCACCGCGACCTGCTCGACGCCGAGCGTGACCGCCTGCCGGGCGAGCAGCCGCACGTCGGAACCTCCGGCCGCCAGGGCCAGCACCCGGAAGCGGTCCGGGTGCGCGCGGACGACCTGGACCGCCTGGGTCCCGATGGACCCGGTCGAGCCGAGGATGGTCACGGAGCGCTGCGTCACCCGGCCATTGTGCCCTGCCCGGAGAAGGGTTCTGCCCGGGCGCGCACCCAGTCCTCCACCCACCCGGGGCCGACCGGGCGGAACTCGGCGACCGTCGCGGGAGGGCCGGCCGGCAGGTCGGCGACCCAGCAGCCCCGCGGTCCGAGCGCGACGAGGTGGCAGGACGGCGGGGGAAGGGCGGGGCGGCCGCCACCGGCGGCGGCGACGTGCCGGGGGACGTCCGCCTCCAGCCGGACCAGGCTGGTGGGCCGCCCGAGCGCGTGGGCCAGCGCCCCGTCGGGCCGGGCCAGCCCCGCCAGCGCGTGGGTGAACGCCGGACCGGTGCCGGCCGAGGCGTCCGCGGGCACGCAGACCGAGACCACCTCGTCCACGGCCTGCCCGGGCTCCCCGAGCGCCAGCTGGACGCCCTCGGGCAGGACGTCCTCGACGCAGGCCACCCGGTGGGTGAGGTGGACGAGCCGGTCGCCGTGCCCCGCGTGGGGGTCGCCGACCAGGTCGGTCGCGAGGCTGTCCTCGACCCGGCCCGCCACCGTCCGCACGACGCTCAGGACGACGCCCGGGGCGAACCGGGCGGCGAGCGCGGTGCCCAGCCACACCCCGAGCATGCCGTCGGCGAGGCGGCCGTCGGGGGCGAGCACGCCACGCACGGTGAGCGACCGCACCGCCTCCCGGAACCCGGGCCGGTCGACCTCGTCGGGCTCCTCCTCCGGGGCCGTCCCTTCCTCGGCCGCGAGCGAGCGCTCCAGGACGTCGAGCTCGGTGCTGGTGAGCACGACGCGCAGCGCCGACCAGTGCTCCGGGC
>QEUR01000146.1 GCA_003577095.1 Acidobacteriota bacterium | reverse complement strand
AGCGGCGGCTACAGCATCGAGGCGGTGCCGCCGGAGGAGAGCAGCTCCTTGGAGGAGCGGATCCGCGAGAGGTTGAGGCCGGCGCCCGAGCCGCCCTGGAAGATCTTGCCCTCCTCGCGGTACCAGTTGAGGATCGAGTCCATCGAGTCGTCGACGGACAGGATGAAGCACGCCGACACCTGCTGCGGGCTCTTGGTGCCCACGTTGAACCACACCGGGGAGTTGAAGGAGAAGATCTGGTGCACGAGTGCGTACGTCAGCTCGTGCTCGAAGATCTCGGCGTCCTCGTCGGAGGCGAAGTAGCCGTTGTCCTTGCCGGAC
This sequence comes from Acidobacteriota bacterium, assembly GCA_003577095.1. Taxonomy (GTDB): domain Bacteria; phylum Actinomycetota; class Actinomycetes; order Actinomycetales; family Dermatophilaceae; genus Ornithinicoccus. The sequence goes on along the minus strand of QEUR01000146.1, from coordinate 7,736 downwards.
TTGACGTAGGTGAGCACCACCCGGTCCACCAGCTGCTTGAGCCCCTGCTCGCGCTCGGGCGTCCCCACCGCGCCGCGGAAGTACTTCGTCGCCACGATCGTCGAGGCGTTCGCCGACCAGAAGTCGGGGAACTCCACGCCGCGCTGCTCGAAGATCGTCTCCCCCGTCTTCCAGTTGGTCTGGACGATGTCGCGCTTCTCCCAGGTGACCTGGTCGTAGGGGTGGACGCCTGGGGTGGTGAAGATCCGGTCGATCTTCAGGCCCTTGCCGCCACGTCGGGTCCGTGGCTTCGCCCCGGTCGTCTCCGTCATGAGCTCTCTCCTTCGCTGGTTGAAGCGGTGTGGTGTGGTGCTTGAGTTCGTGGTGCTTAGTTCTTGGTATGCAGTTCAGCAGCCCCCACCGACACACCCTCCGTGGTGCGTGGGTCGGGCCCGCTCTCCGCGTCGTGCTCGCTGCGCAGCAGCGTGATCGCCTGCTCGAAGTCCTCCAGCGAGTCGAACGCCTGGTAGACGCTCGCGAACCGCAGGTAGGCGACCTCGTCCAGGTGCCGCAGCGGCTCCAGGATCGCCAGGCCGACCTCGTGCGCGTCGACCTCGGCCTGGCCCATGGACCGGATGGACTCCTCCACCTGCTGGGCCAGCAGCTGCAGCTGGTCCTCGGTCACCGGACGGCCCTGGCAGGCCTTGCGCGCCCCGGTGATGACCTTGTCGCGGCTGAACGGCTCGGTCGCGCCGGAGCGCTTGATGACCGACAGGGTGGCCGTCTCGACGGTGCCGAAGCGGCGCCCGCACTCGGGGCACTGGCGGCGCCGGCGGATGACGGTGCCCTCCTCCTGGACGCGGCTGTCGACCACGCGCGAGTCGGTGTGACGGCAGAACGGACAGTGCATCTCACGCCTCCTCGGACGTCGTGACGACGCCCCGTGAAGGAGGTGCCGCCTGTGGGTTTTACTGGGGACAGGCTGTGGACGACGTGTGCGTGACCCGCCCTCCGATGTGCACAACATGTGGACGAACCACAGTGTTGTAACTACTACATCTAGGGATGTTAGGCCGCGGACTCACTAGATGCAACACCCGCCACGCCCGTGTCCTTCCCCCTCGGAGGCACCTTCCCGCGCCGTTGCTGGGAACACGCCGTCGACAACTCCTCGAGAACATCTTCGGGGTCCCGGCGTGTCGCCCGGCGCGTCGCCCGGACGCCCGTCGACAACCCGGTTGCCAGACCCTACCCGCGTGCAGCTAGGGTGCGCGCAACCCCCTCCAAGGAGCCCCATGAGCGTGAGCCATGACCTCGGTGCGCCCGGCCGGGTGGCGGACGCCGTCGTGGCCGGGCTCGCGGACCTCGACCCGCGCGCCGCCCAGGCGCTCGGTCGGCCCGGCGATCAGCTGTGGGCCGACCCGGGCTCGGCCGCCGAGCAGACCCGCGCCGACCTGGCCCGCTCCGCGCTCGCCGAGCTCCGCGGCACCGGTCCCCAGGAGGGCCCCGCCGAGGTCCTGCGCCGCGCCCTGGCCGAGCGGCTGACCAGCGACCTGGCGCTGCATGACAGCGGCTTCACGCCCGGCCTCGTCGCTCCCCTGGCCTCCCCCGCCCACGCGGTCCTCTCCGGGCTGGAGTCCGCCGTCCGCGAGCCCGACCGGCTGCTCCAGGGCCTCGCCGACGTCCCCGCCGCGCTTCGCGCCTACGCCGAGCGCCTCGAGGCCGCCGCCGCGGACGGGTATGCCGTGCCCGCCCGCCAGTCGCGCACGCTCGCCGCCCAGCTGCTCCGCTGGGCCGACCCGGACGCCGACGACCGGCTCGGACGGCTGCTGACCCGAGCGGGGACGCCGGAGGGGAGCGCGCCCCATACCCTCCTGCAGAGCGCCCGCGAGGCGTGCAGGGACCTGGCCTCCTGGCTGGTGACCGTCCACGCCCCACGTGGCCGCGAGAGGGACGCGGCGGGCGCCGACCTCTACCGGACCACGGCGAGCGCCTTCCTGGGCACGCCGGTCGACCTGGAGGAGAGCTACGCCTACGGCTGGGAGCGCCTCGCCGGGCTGACCGCGCGGGCCGAGGACCTGACCGCCGCCCTCGGGTTCTCGGGGCTCGCCGAGGCCGAGGCGCGGCTCGACGCCCGCCCCGAGGGCCTGGTCCACGTCGGACCCGAGCTGGTCGCCTGGGTCGAGGAGCGCGCGTCGCGCGCCGGCCGGCAGCTCGAGGGCATCGTCGACGTGCCCGCCGACAGCCCCCTCGAGGCGGTGCTCGCCGCGCCGGGCTCGGGGGCGGTCTACTACTCCCCGCCGGACCCCGCCGGCACCCGGCCCGGGCGCGTCGTCTGGTCCACCCCGACCGGCGCCGACCGGGTGCCCGTCTGGCGCGAGGTCAGCACCGTGCTGCACGAGGGCGTCCCGGGCCACCACCTCCAGCACGCGGTGGCCGCCGCCACCACCACCCTGCACCCCTGGCAGCGGCACCTGTGCCACGTGCACGGCCACGCCGAGGGCTGGGCGCACTACGTCGAGGGCCGCGCCGCCGCGTGGGGGCTGCTGGAGGACGCAGCCGAGCAGCTGGGCACCGTGCTGGCCCAGCGCTGGCGCGCGGCGCGGATCGTGGTCGACATGGGGCTGCACCTGGACCTGCCGGTCCCCGCCAACGCCTTCACCGACGCCACGCGCTGGGAGCCCGGCGTCGGCGTCGAGGTCCTCACCCGCGCCGCCGGCTGCGACCCGGAGACCGCGCGCTTCGAGGTCGTGCGCTACCTCGGCTGGCCCGGTCAGGCGCTGGCCTTCGCCCTCGGCGCCCGGCTCTGGGAGGACGCGCGGGAGGCGGCGCTGGCCGCCGGGCACCTGGACGAGCGCACCTTCCACGCGCGGGCCCTCGCTCTCGGCCCGATGGGCATGGCACCCCTGCGCGCGACCCTCGAGGATGCCGCCCGTGCATGAGCTCGCCGCGGCCCTCGTCGCCGCCGACCCGGTCACCGCCCGCCGCGTCGGCGCCCTCGACCCGCGCACCGGCGCGCCCACGCTCGCCCTGCCCCGCACCGATCCCGAGCACCTCGCCGCGCTCGAGGCGACGCTGCTCGCCTGGTCCGGGGAGCCGACCGCCGCGCCCGGCACGCTCGCGTGGCTGGAGCAGCGCTGCGTCGGCGCCGAGGTCGCCCTTCGCCTGGTCGAGCTGCGGGTCGCGCGGCCGTGGGCGCGCGCCCCCTACTGGTACGTCGAGACGCTCGGCGACGCCCTCGCCGCCGTCCGCCCCGACCTGCTCCCCGACGAGGGGTATGCCGCCTCCTACGTCGACCTGCTCCGCTCGGCCGCGGGCTTCCTCTCGGGTGCCCGCGAGCACCTGCTGCCCGAGGACGTCCCGCGCCTGTGGGCGCAGCTCGCGGTGCCGGCCGCGGAGGGGCTTCACCGGATGGTGACCACCGACCTCCCGGCGCTGACCGAGCGGCTGCCGGGCGGGCTGCATACCCTCGTCCACCTGCTGCTGCGCGCGCTGGGGGCGGCGGTCGAGGACCTCCTCGAGCACTGCCGCTCCCTGGCCTCCACGGGCGCCGGCACCTGGTCGGTCGGCGAGGAGGTCTTCACCGGACTGCTGCGCGACTACCACTGCCTGGACCTCGGCGTGGAGGAGCTGTGGCAGCGCGGCTGGGACGAGGTGCGCGCCGCCGAGGAGGGCCTCGTCGAGCTCGCCGCCGAGCTCGACCCCGCCCGGACCTGGCAGGAGCAGGTCGCCGAGCTGCGCGCCCAGCGGACGCCCGCGGAGGAGTTCCTCACGGCATACCGGACGGAGACCGAGCGGGCACGGCGGATCACGCTCGAGCACGACCTGCTTACCGTCCCGGACGACGAGGAGTGCGTGGTCGAGCCGCTGCCCGAGTTCCGCCGCGCGGGGCTGCCGCTGGGCGAGATGCGCACGGTGCCGGCCTACGCGACCGAGCGGGTGAGCCGCTTCTTCATCACGCCGGCCGACCCGGACGCGACCCCGGAGCGGCGCGCCGGGCACGAGCGGGAGAACTGCCCCGCCTTCGTCCGCTCGATCGTGGGGCACGAGACCTACCCGGGCCACCACCTGCAGTCGGTGCACCACCAGCTGGGCACCGACGAGGACTCGTTCCTGCGCTTCTTCCGGATGCCGCTGTTCGTCGAGGGCTGGGGGCTCTACGTGGAGGACCTGCTGGAGGAGCGGGTCTTCGGGCGCAGCCCGCAGGCGCTCTTCGCTCGGCGCAACCGGCTGTGGCGGGCGCTGCGCGTCGTCATCGACACCGGCCTGCACACCGGGCGGCTGGGGCACGAGGAGGCGGTCTCGCTGCTGCTGGACCGGACCGCGATGGACCGGAGGATGGCCACCGGCGAGGTCGACCGCTACACCCGGCACGACAACCCGACCTACCCCTCGACCTACGTCCTCGGGCGCGACCTGTTCCACCGGCTGCGGGAGCGCTTCGGGGACGGTATGCCGCTGGGCCGCCTGCACGACGCGCTGCTGGCGCACGGCTCGCCGTCGCTGCCGCTGCTCGAGCGGGTGCTGGAGGAGGAGCTGGGCTGAGGCGGTGCCGGGCCGGCCGCGTCAGGGGGTCGGCCGCGTCAGGGGGTCGGGGGCGTCACCGAGAGGAGGTACTCGGTGGCCTCCTCGCCCTCGTTGACGTAGCGGTGCGGGGTGGTGGAGTTCAGCGTGATGGCGTCGCCCGGACCGAGCCGGTGGACCTCGCCGTCGACCTCGGCGACCAGCTCGCCGGACAGCACGTAGGCGCACTCGATGGCCTCGTGGCTCCACAGCTCGTCGCTGGAGGCCTCGCCGGGCTGGATCCGCCCGTGCAGGACCTCGAGCTTGCCGTTGCCGTACGTGACGCGCTCGTAGTGGACCAGCCCGTCAGGGTCGATCGAGCTGCGCTCCCCCGGCCTGGTGACGTGCGCGGTGTCCATCGACGGGCTGGTCTCGAACAGGGTGGAGATGGACTTGCCGAAGTGGTCGGCCAGCAGCCGGAGCGTCTTGAGGCTGGGGTTGGTCACCCCTCTCTCGATCTGGCTGAGCAGCGTCGCGGAGAGACCGGTGGCCGAGCCCAGGTCGCGCAGCGACAGCTTGTGGGTGGTGCGCAATTCCTTGAGCCGTTCGCCGATCATGGGACGCAGCATATCCACGCTTGTGTCGCACGAAGGCATTTTCCGGCGTGGCGATTGTCGTTCCGCGCCAGACTTTCCCTCATCTATATATTTGGCTTATCGGTGGACAAACACTCCGAGGGGAATCACCGTCGCCCGCAGTGCTGCCGACCCGCGTCACGACCTCCCTCGCGGAACCGGTGCGAGTGCACCGGTTGCACCGGCGGTTCCGCGCGCACGCCGAAGGAACCGGCGCGAGTGCACCGGTTGCACCGGCGTGGTTGGCGGACCGAGGACGCCCGGTCGGCGCCGGCCTGCTTTACGGACCGACCACGAGCAGGACGCCACCGACGGCGACGGAGATCACCAAGACGGTCGACAGCATCCCGAGCAGGAACGCGCGCGAGCCCGCCCTGCGCAAGATGCTCACGTGGACCCCGCAGCCCAGCGCAAACATCGCGCTGGCCAGCAGGAGCACCTGGAGGAGCTGCCCGCAGGCCAATACCGGCTGCGGCAGCGGCAGGAAGGTGCGCATGGCGGCAGTCGCCAGGAAACCCGCCACGAACAACGGCACGAGCGGGGGGACACCGTCGGTCGCGTGGGCCGGACGGTGACGGCGGCTCGCCAGGCCTATCGCCAGCACCACCGGCGCGAGCATGAGCACGCGAGCCAGCTTGACGACGACGGCGACCGTGAGCGCGGTGCCGCCGAGGATGCCGCCGACCGCGACGACCTGCGCCACCTCGTGGATGGAGGCGCCCGCGATCAGGCCCTGGACGTGGACCGGGAGACCGGTCGCGGCCAGGAGCGGAGGGGCGAGGAGGATCATGCTGGTCCCGAAGATCACCACCAGCCCGATCGCGGTGGCCACGTCCTCGTCCTCCCGGTCTATCGTGCCCTCCACCGCAGCGACAGCGGCGGCGCCGCAGATGGAGCACCCGGCTGCGATCAGCAGTGACGGCGCGCGATCGACCTTCAGGAGCCGCCCGAGCAGGACAGTGCCGACCATCCCTGCTGCGACCACCGCGACCACGACGAGCAGGATCCCCCAGCCGAGGGCGAGGATCTCGTCGAGCGCCAGCTGCAGCCCGAGGAGCACGATGCCCCACCGCAGGAGGCGCTTGCTCGCCACCTGCATGCCCGGGCGCAGGGCGGGTGCGAGCCCGCTCGTGTGGGACACGACGACCCCCAGGAGGATGGCCACGAGCAGGGCGCTGACCGCGGGAAGGAGCTGCTGGACGCCCATCGCCAGGAGCCCGGCACCCAGTGACACCACGACGCCTGGCCAGATCGAGTCACCTCCATCGGGACGCTCGACGAGGGGTTGCTCAGCGGGACGCCCCGCCGGGTGCAGCACTTTCGGATTCATGGTCGAAGTCTGAGTCGGATCCCACACGCCGGGTAGCCGTGAATCGCATATCGCTCCTATATCCTCCGGATATGGACCGGTGGCCTGACCTGGCGTTGCTCGAGCTGCTGGTCGCCGTTCAGGAGCGTGGCAGCGTCCGGGCCGCCGCGTCGTCCGTCGGGATGAGCCAGCCGAACGCGAGCCGAGCCCTCAGCCGCTGGGAACGGCGGTTGGGCCTCGCGCTGCTGCAGCGGACCACTCGCGGGGCTCGCCTGACACGGGAGGGCATGCTCATCGTCGACTGGGCCCGCCCCCTGCTGGCCTCGGCCGACGCGCTGACGTCCGCGGTCGCCTCCCTGCAGAAGCAGAGTGCTGTCCAGGTGCGGATCGCGGCTTCCCAGACCGTGGCCGAGTACCTCGTGCCGCAGTGGCTCGCCCTTCACCGGGCGCAGCGCCCGGACGTGGAGGTGAGACTCACCGTCGCGAACTCCGAACAGGTGATGGACCAGGTGGCCGGCGGGAAGGCAGATCTGGGATTCGTCGAGACCACCGCTCTTCCTCGCCACCTGCCCGCCCGCCAGGTCGACGAGGATCAGCTCGTCGTCGTCGCGACGAAGGACCACCCTTGGGTGGTGCGGGGGCGGCCGGTGGCAGCCGAGGAGCTGGCCGCCACGCCCCTGATCGTCCGGGAGCAGGGGTCGGGCACGAGGGTGGCGCTGGAGAACGCCCTTGCCGCGGTCGGGCTCAGGCTGGCGCCTCCTGCCCTGTCGGTGGAGAGCAATGCCGCCGTGCGCGTCAGTGCCATGGCCGGAGTCGCCCCCGCCGTGCTCTCGGAGCACGCGGTGCAGGAGGCGCTGGTCTCGGGCCGGCTGCAGGCCGTCCTGGTCACCGGCCTGAGCCTGAGGCGTCCGCTGCGCGCGGTGTGGCCCGCGTCCACGTGGCCGTCGGGTGCCGCGGGCGACGTCCTGAGAACCATCTGCCAGGTGACGTCGACGCCCTAGCCGGAGCGTGGATGCCGACGGCACTCCTCAGGAGTGCGTGGCGACCCGACGCTGACCTGCACCTGTTTCCCCGGGAGCCGCTGCGGCCTGGGACAGCCGCTGCTCCGACCGGGCACCGCGGCCGGGCCTGAGCCCGCGTCCGCGGCCGTGTCCGTGTCCGCCTCGTCCGGCTCGACCGGCGGCTCCAGGGCGCTCATCCTGGTGAGCACACGGCCCAGTACCTTCATGAGCACCAGGCCGACGGCCCCGACCGCCGCGATGGCGACCACGGTCATGACGAGCAGGGCGGCGCCCTGAGAGGGCACCGAC
>QEUR01000145.1 GCA_003577095.1 Acidobacteriota bacterium | reverse complement strand
AAGGTGAGTACCGAGGTGAGGCGCGTGAGGTTCTCGACCAGCAGCCAGGCAACGAGGGCGCCGAGGGCGAAGGTGAACCCGACGTAGAAGGGCGAGGCCAGCGACGTCGGCCGCGCGCCGCGCTGGTCGTCCCGGACCGCCGCGCCGGCGGCGCCCGCCCCGTCGGCCGCGTCCGCCGCACCTCCGCCGGGAGGTGCGGCTGCCGCGTCGTCGCGACCGCCGCCGGCCGGGTGGCCGACGTGGTCGTGCAGCTCGCCCTGCAGCCGGTTGCTCTCGGCGAGCAGCGTCAGCTGCCGCTCGCGGTAGTCCTGCCACCGGCGCACGGCGTGCCGACCCGCCCGGGGGACGTGCTGCGGACGCAGCCGCGCCAGCAGGCCCCGTCGCCTGGACGGGGGCGGCGCCTCCGCAGGCCCGGCGGGTCGCGGCTCGTTCACCCGGAGGGCTCCACCAGCTCGACGAGGACGCCGCCGGCGTCCTTGGGGTGCACGAAGTTGATCCGCGAGCCGGCCGTGCCCCGCCGCGGCTCGTCGTAGAGCATCCGCAGCCCCCGGCCGCGCAGCACCTCCGCCGCGGCCTCCACGTCGGCGACGCGGTAGGCCAGCTGCTGCAGGCCTGGGCCGTTGCGGTCGATGAACCGCGCGATCGTCGACTCCGGCCCGGTGGGCGCCAGCAGCTGGATCATCGTGCCGGACGCCCCGCCACCGGTGTCGGCCGGACCGACCGCCAGCATCGCCTCGCGGACGCCCTGCTCGGCGTTGGTCTCCTCGTGCACGAGCCGGTTGCCCAGCACCTGCTCGTGGAAGGCGATCGCCTCGTCCAGGTCGGGCACGGCCAGCCCCACGTGGTCGACCGCGAGCAGCAGCTGGCCCAGGCCCTCGGCGAGGCCGCCGCCGGCCGGCCCCTCGACCGCGGCGTCGGGCGTGACGGCAGGTGTGTCGCTCATGCGCCCAAGCCTAGGACGCCCACCGGGGCGGAGCGGCAGGACGTGCGGTTACCGTTCCCCCATGCCCGACCTCCTGCTGCGCGACGTGCGCCTGGTCGACCTCGACGGGACCGGCCGCCGGGCCGGGCGCACCGACGTCCTGGTGCTCGACGGCGTCGTCGCCGAGGTGGGTCCTGCCGCGACGACGCGTGCGCGGTCGGCGGCCCGCGCCGTCCCCGTGCTCGAGGGGGAGGGCCGGTGGGCCCTGCCCGGGCTCTGGGACCAGCACGTCCACCTGCAGCAGTGGGGCCTGACGAGGGCGCGGCTGGACCTGTCCGGGGCCGGCTCGGCGGCCGAGGCGCTGGCCACGGTGCGCGCCGCGCTGGCGGCCGGGGGCCTTCCGCCGACGGGGGTGCTCACCGGCTTCGGGCACCGCTCGGCGACCTGGGCCGACCAGCCGACGACGGCGGCCCTGGACGAGGTCGCCGGCGAGGTGCCCGTCGTGCTGGTCAGCGCCGACTGCCACCACGGGTGGCTCAGCAGCGCCGCCCAGCGGCGGCTGGGGGTGCCGTACCGGGACGGGGTGGTCGCCGAGGCGGAGTGGTTCGCAGCCAACGACGTGCTGACCGCCCTGCCCGGCGCCGCCGAGCAGGCCTCGGCCGCGATGTCCGTCGCCGTCGACGACGCGCTCGCCCGGGGAGTGGTCGGCGTGACCGACCTGGAGTTCGGGCGCCCGTGGGAGCTGTGGCGGGCCAGGCACGAGGCGGGCGAGCAGCTGCTCCGCGTCCGCGTCGGCGTCTATCCGGAGGACCTCCAGCACGTCCTGGACGCCGGGGCGCGCACCGGCGAGCCGGTGGCGGGGGCGGGTGGTCTGGTCACCATGGGCCCGCTGAAGATCATCAGCGACGGCTCCCTCAACACACGCACGGCGTGGTGCCACGAGCCCTACGCCGACGGGCACCGGCTGGCGCACCCCAGCGGCGCCGCCAACCACGACGCGGACGAGGTGCGCGAGCTGCTCTCGGCCGCCGTGGCCGGCGGGCTGGAGGTGGCCCTGCACGCGATCGGCGACGCCGCGGTCCACCAGGCGCTCGACGCCTTCCGGCAGACCGGCGCCCGCGGCGGGATCGAGCACGCCCAGCTGGTCGACCTCGCCGACCTGCCGCTGTGGTCCCGGCTGCCGGTGCGGGCCAGCGTCCAGCCGGCGCACCTGCTCGACGACCGCGCCGTGACCGAGCAGTGCTGGCCGGACCGCACCGACCGGACCTTCACCCTGCGCAGCTTCCTCGACCACGGCATCGAGCTGGCGCTCGGCTCGGACGCGCCGGTGGCGCCCCTCGACCCGTGGCTGGCGGCGGCCGCGGCGGTCCACCGCGGGCCGGCCGACGGGGACAGCTGGCACCCGGATCAGGCGATCACCGCGCGCGAGGCGCTCGCCGCCTCGGTCGACGGCCGCCGGCTGCGCCCGGGCGGGCCGGGCGACGTCGTGCTGCTCGACGAGGACCCCCTCGCACCTGCGGGTATGCCGTCGCGCGAGCAGGCGCGCGCCCTCCGTGCGGCGTCGGTCTCGGCGACCGTGCTCGCGGGTCGGCTGGTGCACGGCCGCTGACCCGGCCACCCGGCTCGGGGACGCGCCGGTGCCGCACTACGATGGAGGGAAGACCTCGTCCCACCACTGCCGCTGGAGGCACCTCATGAGCACCCCGTCCACCACCTCAGTCCTCGTCGCCGGGGCACGCACCCCGATGGGCCGGCTGCTCGGTTCGCTGTCCGGGTTCAGCGCCGCCGAGCTGGGCGGCTTCGCGATCAAGGGCGCGCTGGAGAAGGCCGGCATCACCGGCGACCAGGTCGACTACGTCATCATGGGCCAGGTCCTCACCGCCGGCGCCGGCCAGATCCCCGCCCGCCAGGCCGCGGTCAAGGGTGGCATCCCGATGGACGTGCCCGCGCTGACCATCAACAAGGTCTGCCTCTCCGGGCTCGACGCGATCGCGCTCGCCGACCAGCTGATCCGCGCCGGCGAGGTCGAGGTCGTCGTCGCCGGCGGCCAGGAGTCGATGTCCCAGGCCCCGCACCTGCTGGAGAAGTCCCGCACCGGCTACAAGTACGGCGACGTCACGGTGCGCGACCACATGGCCTACGACGGTCTCTGGGACGCCTTCACCGACCAGGCGATGGGCAACCTCACCGAGGACGCCAACGTCGCCGACCGCGAGTTCAGCCGCGAGGAGCAGGACGCCTTCGCCGCCCGCAGCCACCAGCGCGCGGCCGCGGCCTGGGAGGCCGGCCTGTTCGACGACGAGGTCGTCACCGTCGACATCCCGCAGCGCAAGGGCGACCCTGTGCCGTTCAAGGCCGACGAGGGCGTGCGCGCGGAGACCACCGTGGAGACCCTGGCCAAGCTCCGTCCCGCGTTCTCCAAGGACGGCACCATCACCGCCGGCTCCGCCTCGCAGATCTCCGACGGCGCGGCCGCGGTCGTGGTCATGAGCCGGGCCAAGGCCGAGGAGCTCGGCCTGTCCTGGATCGCCGAGATCGGTGCCCACGGGATCGTCGCCGGACCGGACTCCTCCCTGCAGAGCCAGCCGGCCAACGCCATCCTCGCCGCGTGCAAGAAGGAGGGCATCGAGCCGACCGACCTCGACCTCGTCGAGATCAACGAGGCGTTCGCCGCCGTCGGGCTCGCCTCGACCAAGGAGCTGGGCCTGGACCCGGAGCGCGTCAACGTCAACGGCGGCGCGATCGCGATGGGCCACCCGATCGGCATGTCCGGCGCCCGTCTCGTGCTGCACCTGGCCCTGGAGCTGCAGCGTCGCGGGGGCGGCGTCGGCGCGGCCTCGCTGTGCGGCGGCGGCGGCCAGGGCGACGCGCTCGTGCTGCGGGTCCCGGCAGGGCAGCAGGGCTGAGCGCCAGCCAGGTGCGCTCCCGTCGCGGGACGGACGTGCCCGCGCTGGTCGAGGCGGCCAGGGCGGGCAGTCCGCGCGCGCTCGGCCGGCTGATCACCCTGGTCGAGAACGGCGACCCGGCGCTGCGCGAGATCATGGCGGCCCTGGCCCCGCACACCGGCCGGGCCCGCGTCGTCGGCCTCACCGGCAGCCCCGGGGTCGGCAAGTCGACGAGCACCTCGATGCTCGTCGGCGAGCTGCGGTCCGCGGGGCTGCGGGTCGGGGTGCTGGCCGTCGACCCCTCCAGCCCGTTCTCCGGGGGTGCCCTGCTCGGCGACCGGATCCGGCTGACCGACCACGCGCTGGACCCGGAGGTCTTCATCCGCTCCATGGCCTCCCGAGGCCACCTCGGGGGGCTCTCCCGGGCCACGCCGCAGGCGCTGCGGGTGATGGACGCCGCCGGCTGCGACGTCATCCTCGTCGAGACCGTCGGCGTCGGTCAGAGCGAGGTCGAGGTGGCCGGCCTGGCCGATACCACGATCGTGCTGCTCGCCCCCGGCATGGGCGACGGGGTCCAGGCCGCCAAGGCCGGCATCCTGGAGATCGGTGACGTCTTCGTCGTCAACAAGGCCGACCGGGACGGCGCCGCCGCGACGGCGCGCGAGCTGCGGCACATGATCTCCCTCGGCGAGCGGCTGGGGCCGCAGGACTGGCGCCCCCCGGTGCTGATGACTGTGGCCGACCGTCGGGAGGGCGGTGCCGAGGTCGTCGAGGCGCTCGACAAGCACCACGAGTGGCTCCAGCGGCACGGCGAGCTGGACCGCAGGCGCCGGCTGCGGGCCACGCGCGAGGTCGAGGCGCTGGCCCTGCACGAGCTGCGCGGCCGGATGGGCGGGCTGTCCACCGACGGCGACGGGGTCCTCGGCGAGGTCGCCGAGGAGGTCCTCGCCGGGCGTCTGGACCCGTACGCGGCCGCCGACCGGGTCGTGGCCGAGCTCAGCGGCCGGGGCTGACCGGCCCGGGGCCGCGGCCGGGCCGCGGCCGTTACCCTGGCTGCCATGGCCCTCTTCGCCTTCTCCGTCGCGCCGTCGGTCTCCGACGAGACCGGTTCCGTCAGCGCCGCGGTCGCCGACGCCCTCCGGGTGGTCCGCGACTCCGGGCTGCCCTACGAGCTCACCTCGATGTTCACCACGATCGAGGGCGACTGGGACGAGGTGATGCCGGTCGTCCGGGCCGCCTGCGACGCCGTCGCCGCCCACGGCCCGCGCGTCTCCCTCGTGCTCAAGGCGGACCTGCGGCCCGGGCACGGCGGACAGCTGCGCGCCAAGGTGGACCGCGTCGAAACCCTCCTCGACGGGGACCAGGGGTGAGCGGACCGCCGACCGACGCCACGGCATACCTGGTCCGGGAGCCGGCCCCCGAGGACGTCGAGGGCTTCGCCCGGCTGCACGTTCGCGTGTGGCGGGAGACCTACCGCGGGCTGATGGCCGACGAGGTCGTCGAGGGGCTGTCCGTGGAGACCTTCCGGCCGATCTGGTACTCGATCGCCCGCGCCTACTCCACCGACGCCGTCCTCGACGACGGGCGCGCGATGCGGGTGGCGCTGCTGGGCGAGGAGCCGGTCGGCTTCGTGATGGTCGGTCCCGCCCGCGACGAGGACGCCCCGACGCCGCGACAGGTCTGGTCGCTCAACGTGGCCCCCGAGCACCAGGGCAGCGGGGTGGCCCAGCGGCTGCTCGACGAGGCCTTCGGCGACGGGCCCGGCTACCTGTGGGTGGCTCGCGGCAACGCGCGGGCGATCCGCTTCTACGAGCGCAACGGCTTCGCCCTCGACGGCACCGAGTCGCAGGACCAGCACGACGGGGTGACCGAGCTGCGGATGGTGCGGCAGACCTGAGGCCGCGGACGTGATGGGATGGCGGGCGTGACCGAACTGCGCACCTTCTACCCAGAGATCGAGCCCTACGAGACCCTCATGCTCCCCGTCGGCGACGGGCACGAGCTCTACGTCGAGCAGTCGGGCAACCCCGACGGCAGGCCGGTGGTGTTCCTGCACGGTGGCCCCGGCAGCGGGACCAGCCCCCGGCAGCGGCGCGTCTTCGACCCCGAGCGCTACCGCATCGTGCTGCTCGACCAGCGGATGGCCGGGCGGTCCACCCCGCACGCCGCCACCACGCTCGACCCCGCCGCCTGGGCGACCAACACCACCTGGCACCTGGTGGCCGACCTCGAGCGGGTCCGCGAGCACCTCGGGATCGAGCGGTGGCAGGTCTTCGGCGGCTCGTGGGGCTCGGCGCTAGCGCTGGCCTACGCCCAGAGGCACCCGGAACGGGTGACCGAGCTGGTGCTGCGCGGCATCTTCACCCTGCGCTCGCGGGAGCTGGCCTGGATGTACGAGCGCGGCCACCTCGAGCACGTCTACCCCGACCTGTGGCAGGAGTTCGTCGCGCCGGTGGCGCCGGAGAGGCGCGGCGAGATGATGGTCGCCTACCACGAGCTGCTCTTCGACCCCGACCCCGCGGTCCACCTCCCGGCGGCGCGGGCGTGGAGCGGCTGGGAGGCGCGGGTGATCACCGTGCTGCCGGACGAGGAGGGCTACCGGCGGGCCACCGAGGACGCGCAGGCGCTGGCCTTCGCGCGGATCGAGAACCACTTCTTCGTCCACGGCGGCTGGATGCGCGAGGGCCAGCTCGTCGAGGACGCGCCGAGGCTCGCCCACCTGCCGACGGTCATCGTGCAGGGCCGGCTGGACATGTGCACCCCGGCCCGCAGCGCCTTCGACCTGGCGGCCCGGCTGCCAGGGGCGCGCTTCGTCGTGGTCCCCGACGCGGGGCACGCCTTCTCCGAGCCGGGCACCCTCGACCAGCTGGTGCGGGCGACCGACGGCTTCGCCGCACGCCCCGGCGCGTGAGGCGCCGTCGATCCTGGGAGATCGCTGATTTGGGGGCGGCGTCCCGCCGTTGTTACCGTTTTGTTATGAAGCTCTCCCGACAGACCGCCGCGGCCGTTCTGGCCTCGGCTCTCGTGCTGACGGCCTGCACGGGTGACGGTGCCGACCCCGAGGGCACCAGCACCACCTCGCCCTCCGGCACGACGACGGAGGACCACGCCGCGACGGCCGGTCCGGGCGACGACTCCGCGACCACGTCCGCCGGCCCGTCGGCGGGCGGCACCACGGACGACGCCGGCTCCACCACCGCGATGACGACCGACGCGGCACGCGCCGCGATGAGCGTGCAGGAGGCCGAGACGGTGGCCACCACCGTGCTCGAGGCGCGCCTGAAGGCGCTGCAGTCCAACAAGAAGAAGGCGCGGGAGGCTCGTCGCGACGCCTTCTCCGGCGCGGCCCGGACGGTGGCCGCCGCCGCCGACAAGACCGAGAGCGTCTTCGGCCGCCCGGCCGAGGCCAAGGACGACCAGGCGGCGACGCCGAACGTGCTCGCGATCAGCCGCGCGGACGGCGAGCTGCCCGTCGTGCTCCTGGTCCAGACCGTGCGCCGCGCCGACGCGGCTCCCGTGCTGCACGTGATGACGAGCCCCACCGGCAAGGCCGAGGACTTCCGGATCAGCTGGGAGGCCACCATGCTCCCCGGCACCGAGCTGCCCGTCTTCGACCGGCGCTCGGTGGGCTCGCCCGTCCTGCGCAAGGGGGCCGGGGACCTGCAGGCCTCGCCGCGCAAGACGCTGGACCGGCTGGCGGACTCGCTGACCTGGCCCCGCCAGGACGACCTCGCCGACTTCCGCACCAACGGCTACGGCCCGGCGGTGCGGCGCGCCAACAACTCGCAGGCCGCGGCCGTCGAGCGACAGGCGACGATGCGCGAGCGCAACTCCGTCCGCAAGGACGGCACCATCACCCTCCTCTTCGAGGACGGGTCCGCCTTCATCACCGGCACCATCCGGCGTGACACGACCTTCGACGTCAAGGACAACAGCATCCTCAACCCGCCGGACTCCTTCCGGGTCTTCGTCGACGACGACGAGCTGACCGACGAGGCCGTGCTGCGCACCTCGGTCATGGTCGGCATGCGGGTGCCCGACGAGGACCAGAGCTTCAAGCCCGAGGTCATCGCGGTCACCGAGCAGCTGGTCGACGCCTGGGGGTCCTGAGCCCCGGCGCACCGCCTACCCTGGGAGGGTGCCCCGCGCACCCCAGGACCCGTCCCCCTGACAGGAGCACCATGTCCCAGCAGCCGTTCAGCTCCGCCGCGCTCCGCGGTGCCGTCGACCTGTCCGGGCTCGGTGCCCGTGGCGCGCAGCCGCAGGGCGCCGCGCCC
>QEUR01000144.1 GCA_003577095.1 Acidobacteriota bacterium | reverse complement strand
ATCTTCCGCGTCGTCTACGAGCGCGACCCCGACGTCGGGCTGGCCAACGCCGTGGTCACCGGCGTCTACGAGATCTTCACCCAGCAGGCCAGCTACCCGGGCGCCGGGCCGCGGCCCGGTGACCTGCTCGTTGAGGACGGCTCCGGCGGCTTCGCCACGTCGTCCGCGGTCGACCCGGGCTCGACGGTCCTGCTGCCCCTGGTCGGCGTGGGCGCGGACACCCTGCCCGAGCACCCCACGGCGCCGCAGCAGCCGGAGCAGGCCGCCACGGACGCGGTCACCGGCACGGTCTGGTTCGACTTCACCCGGGGCGGCGGCGGCACCCCGGGCGCGATCGACCCGACGGAGGTCGCGCTGCCGGGCGTGGAGGTCCGGGCCCTCAGCGGCGGGGAGGTGGTCGGCCAGGACCGCACCGACGACGAGGGCCGCTGGGTCATCGACGGCCTCGACGGACCGGTGACGATCGCGCTGCCGGAGGACAACTTCACCGCACCCTTCGACGGGGTGGCCTGGCTGGGGCCGAACCTCGTCACGCCAGCGATCATCCTGGCCTACGTGTGGATGTGGGCCGGCTTCGCGATGGTGCTGATCGGGGCCGGCCTCGCGGCCATCTCCCGCGACGCGCTGGAGGCGGCCCGGATCGACGGGGCCAACGAGTGGCAGGTCTTCCGCTACATCACGGTGCCGCTGCTGTCGCCGGTGCTGACCGTCGTCTTCGTCACGATGATCATCAACGTGCTGAAGATCTTCGACCTCGTCTACATCCTCGCGCCCGGGTCCTCCGCGCAGGCCGCCAACGTCATCGCCGTCGAGATGTGGTCGGTCTCCTTCGGCGGCGGGCAGAACTTCGGGATGGGCAGCGCCCTGGGCGTCTTCCTCTTCGTCCTGGTGCTGCCCGCGATGCTGTTCAACATCCGCCGCTTCCGGCAGGAGCAGCAGTGACGGCCGCGACCGCCCACGGGGCGGCGAACCCCATACCTCCGGAGAAGGAGGCCGGCGCGCGACCGACGCGGCGGCGCAGGACCTCCGGCGTCCAGAACGTCCTGGGGCGGGGCCTGGTGTCGGTGGTGCTCGCCGTCGTCGCGTTGTTCTGGCTGATGCCCACCTTCGGGCTGTTCATCGCCTCGCTGCGGACCCCGCAGGACAACAACGTCTCCGGCTGGTGGACCGCGCTGCTCGCGCCCGCGCAGCTCACCCTGGACAACTACGAGAAGCTGCTGTCCAACCAGGGCATGGTCAACGCCTTCTTCAACACGGTCTGGATCACCGTGCCGGCCACGCTGCTGGTCGTCGTCCTGGCCTCGCTGGCGGCCTACGCCTTCGCCTGGATCGACTTCCCCGGGCGGGATGCGATGTTCATCGTCGTGGTGGCGCTGCTCGTCGTGCCGGTGCAGGTGGCCCTCATCCCGGTGGCGGGCCTGTTCGGCGACCTGGGGATCTTCGGCTCACGGCTGTCGGTGATCCTCTTCCACGTGGCCTTCGGGCTGCCCTTCGCGGTGTTCCTGCTGCGCAACTTCTTCGCGGGCATCCCCAAGGAGCTGCTCGAGGCGGCCCGGATCGACGGCGCCGGGCAGTGGCGGATCTTCCGCAGCGTCATCCTGCCGCTGGGCCTGCCGGCGATCGCCTCGCTCGGGATCTTCCAGTTCCTGTGGGTGTGGAACGACATGCTCGTCGCCCTCGTCTTCGCCGACTCGCGGGCCGCACCGCTAACCGTGGCGCTGCAGTCCCAGGCACGTCAGTTCGGCGCGAACATCGACATCCTGTCCACCGGCGCGTTCGTGTCCGTGGTCGTGCCCCTGATCGTGTTCTTCGCCTTCCAGAAGTACTTCGAGCAGGGCGTGCTGGCCGGGTCGGTCAAGTAGGTCCGCCGGCCGGCTCCGTCGACCGTCAGCGTCGGGGAGCTCAGACGTCGGCGGCGGCGGCGAGGACTGCGGCCTCGCCGTGGAGGGGGCCGACGAGCTGGACGGAGAGCGGCATACCGTCGGAGTCGGTGCCCGCGGGGAGAGCCGCGGCGGGCAGTCCGAGGAGGTTGACGGCGACGACGAGCCGGAGGGCGCGCCACGCGGCCTGGGCCGCCTCCCGGCCACCGAGGTCGAAGTCGACCGGCGGGACCCGCTCGGTGAAGACGGGGCCGAGGACGAGCGGCGTCTCCTGCTGGAAGCGGCGCCATGCGGCGGCGACGACGGCCTGCTGCGCCCAGGCCTGCGCGAGCTCGGCCGCGCTCTCGTAGGGCCGGGCCACGGCGGTGCTGTCGCGCAGGAACCTGGTGGCCGAACGGCCCAGCGGCTGGGGCAGCCGCGCGGGGTCGAGGGACCAGGCGACGTCGGTGACGGCCAGGCGGCGCCACAGCACCGCAGCCTCCTCCAGCATCGGTGGCTCGGCGGCGACGACCTCCCAGCCGGCGGCGCGCAGCGATGCGGCAGCGCGGTCGACGGCGGCGGCGACCTGCGGGTCGATGCCCCAGCCGAGCGGGTCGCGGACGACGGCCACGCGGTGCGGCCCGTCGTAGGCGGACAGCGGCGGCAGGTCGAGGGAGACGGGGTCGCGCTCGTCCCAGCCGGACACCACGGGCAGCACGTGGCGCCGGTCGCGGACGCTGCGGGTCAGCAACCCGTTGACCGAGAAGCGCTGCATCGTCATCCCGACCGGGTCCGCGCCGGCCGCGGCCCGGGGCACCCGCCCGAGACTGGGTCGGAGCCCGCAGATCCCCAGCGCGGAGGCGGGCAGCCGGACCGAGCCGCCGAAGTCGTTGCCGAGCCCGATCGTCGCCATGCCGGTCGCCACCGCCACGGCGTCACCGCCGCTGGAGCCGAAGGTCGTGCGGCCGGGGTCGAAGGGGTTGAGCGTCCGGCCCGCCAGGTCGTTGTCGGTGTCCCACCGCATGCCGAAGTCGGACATGTTGCCGCGCCCGACCGGCACCGCGCCGGCCGCGCGCAGCCGGGCGACCACGGTGGCGTCCCGGTCGGGGACGGCGTCGACCGCGCCACGCCAGCCCTCGGTGGTCGCCGACCAGGTGAGGTCGATGTTGTCCTTGACGCTGAGCGGGACGCCGGCCAGCGGGCCGGGATCGCGGCCCTGGGCGACGGCGCGGTCGATCTCGTCGGCGCAGCGGCGGGCGCGGTCGTCGAAGACGGTGGTGAGGGCGTTGAGCCGGGGATTCAGGTCGGCGGCGCGGCGCAGGTGCTCGTCCACGACCTGCGCAGCGGACGTGCGGCCGGACCGCAGGCGTCGGCCAGCGCCACGGCGTCCGGCAGCTCGGGAACGGGGGTCATGCCCTCAGTCTGGCGGGTGCCTGGAACTCCCGCCGTCTCGACCTTGCGGTGGATCCGCTCGGCGAACCGACCCTTTACCACGCTCCTGGGCCGTGGTAAAGATGATTTCGACGAGTCCCGGGCCGGCCGGTCCGGCGCGACCCTGCAGGAGGAAGCATGGAACTGGTGCCCGGCAACACGCTCATCACGGCGACCCCGCAGGAGGGCCGCGAGCTGGCGATCGCGATGGCGCGCAAGACGATCGGCGCGATCCAGCCCGACGCGGACGTGCGCAAGAAGCTGCGTCCCGACTACGCCAACAACGCCGACTCGCTCACGCACGCGGGGCACGTGGTGGCGATCGAGTTCGCGACGATCGCCGCCGCGAACGACTACTGGCGCGACCGCGCCTGAGCGCGGCACGGCGGCCGACGCCTAGCCTGGTCGGATGAAGCAGGAGCACGACCCCGCACGGCGCAGGCTGCTCGTCGTGCACCACACGCCGTCGCCCGGCATGCAGGCGATGCTGGAGGCGGCGCTGGCCGGAGCCCGTGACGAGGCGATCGAGGGCGTCGACGTGACGGTGCGGCCGGCGCTCGTCGCGGGGCCGCTCGACGTGCTGGAGGCGGACGCCTACCTGGTGGGGACGCCGGCCAACATCGGCTACCTGTCCGGGGCGATGAAGCACTTCTTCGACCAGGTCTACTACCCGTGCCTCGACGCGACGCGGGGGCGGCCCTACGCAGGCTACGTCCACGGCAACGAGGGGCTCGAGGGGGCGGTGCGCGCGATGAGGGGCATCACCTCGGCCCTCGGGTGGGAGCCGGTGGCCCCGGTGCTCGAGGTGATGGGCGCGCCCGACGCGGAGGCGCTGGCGGCCTGCACGGAGCTGGGCGCGGTGCTCGCGGCGACGGTCATGCCGGAGGACACGGCTCCAGGAGCCTGACGGCACGCGGGCCCGGCGCTCGTCCCGGGACGGGCGCGTTCGCCGTCGGCTGCGACGGCGCGAAAGCCGGTGCACCTGGGAGGCCGGCATCCCCCCGGACGTGCGAGGTGGGACGTCGGCGCCTAGCCTGGACCGCATGCCCGGGGAGACCGACGTGGTCGTCGTGGGTGCGGGCCTGGCCGGCCTCACCTGCGCGCTCTGCCTGCAGAGTCACGGTGTCCCGGTGCGCGTCCTGGAGGCCTCGGACGCGGTCGGGGGCCGCGTCCGCACCGACCGGGTCGACGGCTTCCTGCTGGACCGGGGCTTCCAGGTGCTCAACCCCGGCTACCCGATGGTGAAGGCCCACATCGACCTCGGCGCGCTCGACGTCCACCGGTTCACCGCCGGCGTCGGCATCCGCTCGGACCGGACCCGTGACGTGCTCGTCGTGGCCGACCCGCGTCGCGAGCCGCAGCTGCTCGCGCAGACGATGACGTCCGGCAAGCTGCACCCTGCCAGCCTCACCGCCCTCGCACGGTGGGTCTCCTCGGGGGGCGACGCACCCTCGGCGGACGGCGTCGAGGACGTCGAGCGTCGCCGCTCGATGGACGACGCCGGGCTGCTCGGCCCGCTGCGCCGCCTCGTCGACACCGTGCTGGCCGGCATCCTGCTGGAGGACGACGGCAGCTCGTCCACGCTGTTCAGCCGGAGCATCGTCCGCAGCCTCATGTCGAGCACCCCCGTGCTGCCGGCCGCCGGCATGCAGGCGGTGCCCGAGCAGCTGGCCGCCCGGCTCCTGCAGCCGGTCGAGCTCGGCACCGAGGTGGTCGAGGTCGCGCCCGGCTCCGTCCGCACCGCCAGCGGCGAGCACGTCCGTGCCGACCTCGTCGTCGTCGCAACCGACCCCGAGACCGCCGGGCGACTCCTGGACCGACCGGTCGCCCCCGGCAAGGGGCAGACCACCCACTGGTATGCCGCTCCCGAGGCGCCGAACGACCTCACCTCGGTGATCGTGGACGTCCGCGCGGAACGAGGCCCGATCGTCAGCACCGCCGTGGTCAGCAACGTCGCTCCCAGCTACGCCCCGGAGGGCTGGCACCTGATCCAGGCGAGCACGCTGCTGGCTCCTGGCGAGCGGCCGGTCGACGACTTCACCGTGATGCGCCACCTGCGTCAGCTCTACGTCACGAACACCACCTCGTGGCGGCTGCTGCGCCGCGACGACATCCCCTACGCGGTCCCCGCGCAGCCCGCCCCCTTCCGGGAGCGCGCCCACCTGGCGGTGGCCGAGGGGCTGATCCTGGCCGGGGACCACATGGACACCGCGTCACTGCAGGGCGCGATGGTCAGCGGCGAGCGCGCCGCGATGGGCTACCTGCGCCGGCGCGGGCTCGTCGAGGTCTGACCCGCCGCTCGGGCGCCTGTGGACAGGGACGCACGCAGCCCGCCACGTTCTGCTCCGATGGAGGTATGCAGATCGTCTCCACCGAGGTCGTCGGGCCCAGCGCCGCCGTCATCCTCAAGCGGGCGCGGACGCTCGCCCGGATGAGCCAGCGTGACGCCGGAGCCCGGTGCCAGATCGCCCGCAGCGTCTTCTCGGACTATGAGCGCGGCGCGCGGGACCCCTCTATCGGCACCCTGCGTCGGCTGCTGGCACCGTTGGGCTTCGACGTGTCCATCTCCCTGGTCCGACGGGTGACGGACGCGGACCGGCTCTCCGGACCGCTCGGACAGACGCTCCTGGCGCACCTCGACCAGGTCCTTGCCGTGCTGCGCAGCCATGGCGCGACGCGGGTCTGGGCCGTGGGCCCCGTCGTCCAGGGCCTGGAGAACCAGTTCGACGGGATCGAGCTGCACGCAGACCTGCCGCCCGGAGCGCCCGTCGTCCCCATCATGGTGGAGATCGCCGAGGTCTTCAGGTGGGCCCACCAGGTCACCATCAACCCCGTTCCGCGCCCCCAGCCCCAGGAGGACCCCGACCGTCACGCCCCCGCTCCGCCCTGCGTGGAGCTCACGGCTGGTCCTGCGGAGGGCGGCGGCCCGTGAGAACTGCGTCCTCCCTCACGGACGATGTCGCGGATCGTCGACGAGCGACCGCGGTCGACGATCCGCGACATCAGCCCGGCGCAGCAGCCCGGTCGATCCGTCACTCACCTCGCGGCGAGGCCGCGCGCGTCTCACTCCGGCGCGTCTCATCGTGCCGCATCCGCGCCAGGCGCGCGGTGAGCAGGGTGACCCGGTGCGCGTTGCCGGTCAGCTCCACATACCGCTCGCCGTGGACGGCGAGCAGCGCGTCGTCGAGGCGGCGCACCGCCCCGGGCGGGTAGCGGTAGTCCATGCGCGCGTTGAGCGCGGTCGTGTCCACGGTCGAGAGCACCTCGCCGAGCTCGCGCAGGGAGGTGATCCCGAGCTCGAGGAGGAGCGCCGAGGCCCAGGCGTAGTGGTCGGTGCGCGACCAGCCCGCGTCGGGGAACCGGCCGGCGAGGAAGGCCGCGAGGTCCTGGGCACCGATCCGGGGGTCCTCGTCCGGCTCGTCCGCGGCGCCGGGCAGGCCCTCCCGCAGCCGGTCCCTGATCGTGAGGAACTCCCGGTCGGCCAGCTCCAGCAGGCCGGCGGCCAGTGTGAAGCGCCGGTCGAGGTCCGGCGCGTGCTCCTCGGGGATCGTCCCCTTGTACCGGGTGTCGTGCTCGAACTCGGCCCACGCGTGCTGGAGCACCGTCCGCACCTGCACCGACGCCGTCCGGCCGGCGAGCGCCGCCCGCTCCTCGCGACCGGCGCGGTCGGGGTCGAGCTCGACCAGCACGTGCCGGCTCCGGTAGCCGAACCCGCCCGCCTGCGCGGTCTCCAGCCCCATGTCCCTGTCGTCGAGGACGTGCAGCTGGTCCGCCAGCACGTCCGCCACGGCGTCCACGTCCGCGAGCACGTAGGTCACCACGCGCACGCCGATCTGGTCGGTGATCTGGGTGAGCGGGTCGGAGTAGACGGGTTTCCCGTCGACGGTGCGTCCGGCCTTGGCGGCGAACGACTCGATGCTCTTGGCCCGCCCCGTCACCGCCAGGTAGTTGATGCCCGCCTCGTCCAGCAGCGTGGTGACCAGCTCGACATACTCCCTGGTCGCCCGCTCGACCTGGGGACGCGTCGCGGCATAGGTGCGCACCGCGTCCTCGGGGGTATGGGGTGCAGCTCGCCGCTCGCGCATGGACCTACTCTGCCGTACCGGCGTCTCTCAGCGGCCTCAGTCCGGCACGACCTCCGTGCCGACCCCACCTCGCACCGCGGCGGCGATGCTCGACAGGGCGGTCACGACCGCCCTCGACCCGCCCGCCTCGACGAAGCGCGTCACCGCCTCGATCTTGGGCCCCATCGACCCGACGCCGAACTCGCCCGCGTCCACGAACCTGCGCAGCTCGGACACCGGGACCCGTCCCAGGGCCCGCGCCTCGGGCGTGCCCCAGGCCAGCACCGCGTTCTCCACGTCGGTGGCGATGACCAGCAGGTCCGCCTCGACCATCCTGCTCAGCAGGTATGCCGTGAGGTCCTTGTCGATGACCGCCTCGGTCCCCCGGTAGCCGCCGCGCGGGTCGGGCACGCACGGGATCCCGCCGCCGCCCGCGGCGACCACGAGGAAGCCCGCGCCCAGGAGCGCCGACACGGCGCCCGCGTCGAGGATCTCCACCGGCTCGGGCGAGGCCACGAGGCGGCGCCAGCCGCGCTTGCCCTCGTCCCGCCACACCTGGCCCTCGGCCTGCTTGGCGGCAGCGTGCGCGGCGTCGTTGTAGGGCCCGATCGCCTTGGTGGGGGTGGCGAAGGCCGGGTCCCCGGGGTCGACCAGGGTGCGGGTGACCAGCGCCGTCACCGGCCGGGAGACCTCGTGCTCGGCCAGCCGCCGCTCGAGCGCGTTGACGAGGGTGAAGCCGATGGTCCCCTGCGTCTGGGCGCCGCACC
>QEUR01000143.1 GCA_003577095.1 Acidobacteriota bacterium | reverse complement strand
GGTCTGCTCGGGGGTCAGCGCTTCTTCGCGCGCTTCTTGCTCTTGGGCTGGACTCGCTGCCCCCCGGTGCGGGGGGCGGCCCCGGCCTCGCCGGCGGCCTCCCGCTCGGCGAGCAGGTTGGGGTTCTTCAGCTGGATGCCGGTGGCCTCGCGGCCCTTGCGCGCCATCCGCTCCCGGTACTTCTGCTCCGCCGGGGACCCCGGCGCCGGCATGTTGCGGATGACGAAGAACTGCTGGCCCATCGTCCACAGGTTGCTGACTGTCCAGTAGATCAGCAGCGCGATGGGGAAGTTCACGCCCGAGACCGCGAAGACGATCGGCAGCACGTAGATCAGCATCTGCTGCTGCCGCGCCATCGGGCTGTTCAGCGCCTCCTCCGACATGTTCTGGCGCATCAGCTGGTGGCTGGTGATGAACTGCGTGGCCGACATAATCAGGATCAGCACGACGGCCAGGATCTTGGCCGAGAGGTCGTCGTGGTGCAGGAACGTCGAGACTAGCTGGGCGTCGAAGATGTGCGACTCGGCCATCTTGGTGGCCAGGTCGCGGGAGAAGAGGCCCAGGGGGTCCGCCGTCCCCGCCGACACCGCCGCCGCGCTGTTGAGCAGCCGGAAGAGGGCGAAGAAGAACGGCATCTGGATCAGGATCGGCAGGCAGGCGCTGAAGGGGTTCGCGCCGGCCTCGCGGTAGAGCGCGAAAGTCTCCTCCTGGAACGCCTTCTGCGAGGCCTGGTCCTTCTTGTTCTTGTACTTCTTCTGGATCTTGGCCAGCTCGGGCTGCACCATCTGCAGCCGCCGCTGGCTCTTGATCTGCCTGATCATCAGCGGCGTCAGCAGCGCGCGCAGGGTGACGACCAGGCCGATGATGGCCAGCACCCAGGTCCAGCCGCTGGTGTCGGACATGCCGAGCCTGGTCAGCAGCCACTCGAAGCCGACCAGGATGGCGGAGTCGAACCAGATGAAGGGGAAGAGGATCGCGTCGAAGATTCCCATGGGGTCCTCAGTCTCGGCGGCGAGCGGTGCTCGCCGGTGCGTGCGTCGGCGAGTCGCCCGAGGGCTGCGTCCCGACATGGTCGTGGGTATGGGGTGCGCCCGGGCCGGGCGTCGGTCCGGCGACGCGCCGCGGGGGCACGTGGTCGACGCCGCCCCGGGCGAAGGGGTTGCAGCGCAGGAGCCGCAGCGCCACCAGCCAGCTGCCCCGCAGCGGGCCGTACCGCTCGAGCGCGGTGACCGCGTAGGCCGAGCAGGAGGGGTAGTAGCGGCAGACCGGGCCGAGCAGCGGGGAGATGGTGCGCTGGTAGAGCTGGACCAGCCAGACCAGGGGCAGCGCGGCCACACTGCGCCGCTCGCCCTCCGGCACGCCGCCGCGGTGGACGTCGCGCATCAGCCCGTCCGCGGAGGCACCGGGCGTCCTGCCCGACGCCGCGCTCATCGGTCCGCCCCCGAACGGGTCAGGACCCGCTCCAGCGCCCTGTCGAGGTCGCTCCCCAGCTGGGCGGAGGTGGCCCCGGCAGCCGCGGGCTGGGCCCGCACCACCAGGTCCGCGCCGGCCGGCAGCCGGCCGATCCGCTCGGCGACCTGCGCCCGGAGTCGGCGCACGACGCGGTGCCTGACCACCGAGTTGCCCACCGCCCTGGACACCACGAAGCCCACGCGCGGCGGGCGCGTGGGCGACGGCGCGGCCGGGCTCTCCGGGACGGAGCGCCCGGGGACGGGCAAGGACGCGTGCACGACGAGCAGGTCCGTGCCGGCCCGGCGCCGGTGCCGCCGACCGTCCCCGCGCAGCACGGCGCGGTAGTCCTGCGGACTCGTCAGCCGGTGTCGACGCGGGAGCATGCGGCAGCCGGGGCGGCCGTCGCTCAGGCGGACAGCGAGGAGCGGCCCTTGCGGCGACGCGCGGCCAGGATGGCGCGACCGGCGCGGGTGCGCATCCGCAGACGGAAGCCGTGCTTGCGGGCCCGGCGGCGGTTGTTGGGCTGGAAGGTGCGCTTGCTCATGTGCGGTGCTCCGGTGACGGGGACCGCGCGGGCACGGTCCGTGGATCAGGGTCGGCGGGCCGCCCGCTGGGGTCGGGTGCCGGTGGGACCTCGGCCGCCAACGAAAGCCCACACGCGGCACGCGTGGGCAGGCGAAAGCGGCCGAGGATGGCCTTGTCCAACGGTACGGGAGCCTGCCGCCCCGGTCAAACCCGTCCCGCGGCGGCGCGGCGAACCGACCATGATCGACCACGGGCCCCTGATATCGGGACGCGACACGCCGACGGCACGAGATTCCTGCCATGCCCCCACTTGCCCGAGCGGCGGCGGTGCTGTTAGCGTCAGCGTCTCCTGGCGGTTGTCCACCGCTTCATCCACAGGCTGTGGATAATCTTGTGGACGACCCGTTCCGGACCAGTTCCACGCTTCTCCAAAGGGGATGACCACGCAGTGACGCACGATCCGTCCCCGGCAGCGTCGGCCGAGGTGTGGGAGAGGGTCGTCGCCGAGCTCGACCAGGGGGTCACCGCGCGGGACCGGGCGTTCCTGCGGCTCACCCGGCTCGTGGGACTGCTGGACGGCACCGTGCTGCTGGCCGTGCCCTACCAGCACACCAAGGACACCCTCGAGACGACGCTGCGACAGCCGATCGTGTCGGCCCTCGCCGAGGAGCTCGGGCACGACGTCCGGCTGGCGATCACCGTCGACGAGTCCCTGCGCCAGGAGCTCAAGGCCGAGGAAGGTGCTGTCACGCCCCCGCAGGTCGCACCCGCCGGCGGGAGCACGCCATACCCCGTCGAGGTGGAGCCGACGTCGGTGCCGCCCGTGGCCGAGCCGACCCCCCGCCGCGCCGGCGCCACCCAGGGGACGGGCCCGGACGAGGCCCGCCTGAACCCGAAGTACTCCTTCGACACCTTCGTCTCCGGCTCCTCCAACCGGTTCGCGCACGCCGCGTCGCTGGCGGTCGCCGAGTCGCCGGCGCGCGCCTACAACCCGCTGTTCATCTACGGCGAGTCGGGCCTGGGCAAGACGCACCTGCTGCACGCGATCGGGCACTACGCGCGCAGCCTCTACCCGGGGGTACGGGTGCGCTACGTGAACTCCGAGGAGTTCACCAACGACTTCATCAACAGCATCCGCAACCAGGAGGCGGGAGCCTTCCAGCGGCGCTACCGCAACGTCGACTTCCTGCTCATCGACGACATCCAGTTCATGCAGGGCAAGGAGCAGACGGTCGAGGAGTTCTTCCACACCTTCAACACGCTGCACAACAGCGAGAAACAGGTCGTGATCACCTCCGACCAGCCGCCCAAGCGGCTCTCCGGCTTCGCCGAGCGGATGCGCAGCCGGTTCGAGTGGGGCCTGCTCACCGACGTCCAGCCGCCGGACCTGGAGACGCGCATCGCGATCCTGCGCAAGAAGGCGGCGCAGGAGGGCATGAACACCCCCGACGAGGTGCTGGAGCTGATCGCCTCGCGGATCACCACCAACATCCGCGAGCTCGAGGGGGCGCTGATCCGGGTGACGGCCTTCGCCTCGTTGTCCTCCGAGCCGCTCACCGCCGAGCTGGCCGCCCACGTGCTCAAGGACATCATCCCCAGCGGCGAGGCGGCCGCGATCGGCGTGCCGACGATCATCGCCGAGGTCTCCGACTACTTCCAGATCACCCGCGACGAGCTGTGCGGCACGTCGCGCTCGCGATCGCTCGTCAACGCCCGGCAGATCGCGATGTACCTGTGCCGCGAGCTGACCGAGCTCTCGCTGCCCAAGATCGGCCAGGAGTTCGGCGGCCGCGACCACACCACGGTCATGCACGCCGAGCGCAAGATCCGCCAGCTCATGGGCGAGCGGCGCGCGCTCTACGACCAGATCACCGACCTCACCGGCATCATCCGCAAGGCCTCCGCCCGCTGAGCGCGCCGGGGCTCCGGTCCCACCGGTTGTCCACAGGCTGTGGATATCCCTGTGCGTTGTGGCACACCGTTCACCTTCGTCACACCCGCCCCTCACCCGCCCGTCACCTGGCCGGTCCGCGGCTGTGCACAGCTTGTGGACGACGTGGGGACACGGCGCGGACGCGCTGGGGACGGTGGCGCCGCGGCCGGGGACGGCCTGGGGACGGTCCGGCTCCGTCCACACCCCCTCGTATGTCGTGCCCAGCCCGGTCCACCCGGTGTGCACAGCCGCGGTCGGGGCTCACCCGGTGCGCCGACCTGCGCGGACGCGGCCGCCCGGCACCGCTGTCCACAGCGTCCACAGGCCCGATGACAACGACGAGATCCATCAACGAGGAGAGCATCGTCCTGCGTCCCTGCTGGACCGGCCGGAGGACGGCCCTGGATGGACTGCCGGCGGGAACTCATGACATGCTGCACGTCCGCGCGTCGCCCACCGGTGACTCCGCGCCTGTTGTCGTCTCTCATCAGCCGAAGGGCCGAATGTCGTGAAGTTCCGTGTCGAGCGCGATGTCCTGTCCGAGGCCGTGGCCTGGGTGGTCCGCGGACTCAGCAACCGTCCTCCCGTGCCCGTGCTGGCCGGCGTCCTCCTGAGCGCCGACGAGACGGGCACGCTCACGCTGTCCGCCTACGACTACGAGGTCTCGGCGACCGTCACGGTCGAGGCCGAGGTCAGCGAGGGCGGCCAGGTCCTGGTGCTGGGCAAGCTGCTCGCCGACATCTCGCGCAACCTGCCCGACCGGCCCGTCGAGCTCACCACCGACGGATCGAAGGTCCAGCTCACCTGCGGCTCGAGCCGGTTCTCGCTCATCCAGATGCCGGTCGCGGACTACCCGCAGCTGCCGACCCAGGCCGAGGCCAGCGGCAGCATGCCGGGCGACGCCTTCACCCAGGCGGTCCACCAGGTCTCGATCGCCGCCGACCGGGGCGACACCCTGCCGATCCTGACCGGCGTCCGCGTGGAGATCGAGGGCGAGAAGGTGACCATGCTGGCCACCGACCGCTACCGCCTCGCGATGCGCGAGCTGACCTGGAGCCCGTCCGCCCCCGACGCCAGCTACGTCTGCCTCGTGCCGGCCCGGACGCTGTCCGAGACGGCCAAGGCGCTGGGTGCCTCGGCCAGCGTCGACGTCGCCTTCGGCGACGCGCAGCGCTCCGACGGCCTGGTCGGCTTCGAGGCCGGTCAGCGCCGGACCACCACCCGCCTGCTGGACGGCGAGTACCCCAAGGTCACCTCGATCTTCCCCTCCTCGGTGGACACCGTCGCCGTCGTCGACACGCAGGCGCTCATCGAGGCGGTCCGACGGGTCGCGCTCGTGGCCGAGCGCAACACCCCGGTGCGACTGCGCTTCACCGACGGCCAGCTGGCGATCGAGGCGGGCAGCGGCGACGACGCCCAGGGCTCGGAGGCGCTCGAGGCCTCCCTCACCGGCCCGGAGGTCGAGATCGCCTTCAACCCCCAGTTCCTGCTCGACGGCCTCGGCGTGCTCAACGCGCCGTTCGCGCGGCTCTCCTTCACCCAACCCTCGCGCCCCGCGGTCCTGTCCGGACAGGCTGAGATCGACGGCGAGCCGGACGAGTCCTACCGTTACGTGTTGATGCCGGTGCGTTTCGCCGGCTGAGCCCGCGCCGGCCCGGCAGAGCACCCACCCGCCAACCTACGACGAGGAGAAGCGATGAAGATCGGGATGATCGGCCTGGGCAAGATGGGCGGCAACATGCGGGACCGGCTGCGCGACGCCGGCCACGAGGTGGTCGGCTTCGACCTGGACGAGACCCGTCGCGACGTCGACTCGGTCGAGGCGCTGGTCGCCGCGCTGGAGCCGCCCCGCGTGGTCTGGGTGATGGTCCCGCACGGCAAGCCGACCCGCAGTACGGTCGAGCAGCTCGGCGAGCTCCTCTCCGAGGGCGACCTGGTCATCGAGGGCGGCAACAGCAAGTACACCGAGGACGTGGAGCTCGACGCGCTCATGTCCGAGAAGGGCATCGGCTACGTCGACTGCGGCGTCTCCGGCGGGATCTGGGGCAAGGACGAGGGCTACGGCCTGATGTGCGGCGGCCGCGACGAGCACGTGCAGCTGGCCATGCCGATCTTCGACGCGCTGCGCCCCGAGGGACCGCGCGAGGAAGGATTCGTGCACGCCGGCGACGTCGGTGCCGGGCACTACGCCAAGATGGTGCACAACGGCATCGAGTACGGCCTGATGGCCGCCTACGCCGAGGGCTACGAGCTGCTCACCGCCAAGGACATCGTCAAGGACGTCCAGGGCTGCTTCCAGGCGTGGAGCCGAGGCACCGTGGTCCGCTCCTGGCTGCTCGACCTCGCCGTCAAGGCCCTCCAGGAGACGCCCGAGCTGGAGGGCGTCAGCGAGTACACCACCGACTCCGGCGAGGGCCGGTGGACGGTCCAGGAGGCCATCGAGATGGCGGTGCCGATGCCGGTCATCAGCTCGGCGCTGTTCGCCCGCTTCGCCTCGCGCCAGGAGAACTCCCCCGCCATGCAGATGGTCGCCGCCCTGCGCGGGCAGTTCGGGGGTCACGCGGTCAAGATGCTCGACGACGAGTCCAGCAAGGACCTCGGCCAGGTCGAGGTGCACCACGGGGCCGAGCCCAAGCGCGACGAGGGCGCCGAGGAGCGGCCGGGTTCCGACCGCGCCGAGCCGGAGGCCGGCGCCGACTCCGCCGGTCCGTCCTCGGGCACCGGCTCCACCGACGACGCCGGCGGACCGACCTCGGGCAGCGGCGACACCGAGCGGTGACCCACGGGCGTCCGGCCGGCGCCCGGGCACGGGCAGCCGGGCCGTCCCCGTGCACCTGAGCAGGCTGGCCTTGACCGACTTCCGGAGCTACCCGGCCGCGGACGTCGAGCTCGGCCCCGGGGTCACCGTGCTGCTGGGCCGCAACGGTCAGGGCAAGACCAACCTGGTGGAGGCCGCAGGGTATGTCGCCTCCCTCGCCTCCCACCGCGTCGCCCAGGACGCCCCGCTCGTGCGCGCCGGGGCGGAGAGCGCCGTGGTGCGCGCCACGGTCGTGCGGGAGGGCCGTGAGTCCCTGGTCGAGCTGGAGATCCTCCCCGGCCGGGCCAACAAGGCGCGGCTCAACCGCTCGCCCGTGGCCCGCCAGCGCGACGTCCTCGGCACCCTGCGCACCGTGCTCTTCGCCCCCGAGGACCTGGCCCTGGTCAAGGGCGACCCCGCCGAGCGGCGCCGGATGCTCGACGACCTGCTCGTGGCGCGGCAGCCTCGCTGGGCGGGCGTGCGGTCCGACTACGACAGGGCGCTGCGCCAGCGCAACGCCCTGCTGCGCTCGGCCGCACCGCTGTGGCGCGAGCCGGGCCGCGGGCGTCGCGGCGGCGGACCACGGCTGGCCCCCGGGGAGACCCTGGAGGGTGCGCGAGAGTCGGCGCTGGCGACCCTGGCCGTCTTCGACGGCCAGCTGGCCCAGATCGGCGGCGCCCTCATCTATGCGCGCCTGCGGCTGCTGCGCGACCTGCGCCCCTACCTCGACGAGGCCTACCGCACGATCAGCGACAGCGACACCGCCGCGGACGCCGCATACCGCAGCTCGCTGGCGCCCGGCACCCGGGCGGCCGAGCTGGTGGAGCAGGGCGAGGTGCCCGAGCAGGAGCAGGTGGTCCAGGCGGTGCTGGAGACCATCGAGGAGGTCCGGTCCCAGGAGCAGGAGCGCGGCGTCTCGCTGGTCGGGCCGCACCGCGACGAGCTGGTGCTCACGCTCGGCGAGCTGCCAGCCAGGGGCTACGCCTCGCACGGCGAGTCGTGGAGCCTGGCGCTGTCGCTGCGGCTGGCGGGCTTCTCGCTGCTGCGGCACGACCTCGGCACCGACCCCGTGCTGGTGCTCGACGACGTCTTCGCCGAGCTGGACGTCGGGCGGCGCGAACGCCTGGTCGACCTCGTCGCCGACTGCGAGCAGGTGCTGGTCACGGCGGCGGTGGGCGACGACGTGCCGGCGCGGCTGCTCGAGGGTCGGGAGGACGGGGCGGCCGGCCGGGTGCTCGACGTGGTGCTCGGCGCGGTGACGCCGCGCGACGGGAAGGAGGCGCCGTGACCGGGGAGCCGCCGGAGGTCCCGGACGAGCCGGTCGTCCCGGACACGGCCGTCACCCCCGAGGACGTGGACCCGCTGCACGCGGCGCACGACGCCCTCGCCCGGGCCCGCCGCAACGCCCGGGCCAAG
>QEUR01000142.1 GCA_003577095.1 Acidobacteriota bacterium | reverse complement strand
GAAGCCCAGGACCAGCCCGGTGTCGGTGACGAACTTGGGCACCGCGTTGAGGAACATCAGGTTGCTGCGGGCCCGGGTGGCGTGCACGCGGTTGGCGTGCACCTCGCCGGCGACCTCGTCGGCCTTGCCGCGCAGCGTGACCTCCTTGAGCGCGCCCATCATCTCGGTCATCAGCCCGGCGACCCTGAAGGAGTAGTCCCGGCCCACCCGGCCGGCGACGACCGCGCGGGGCGAGATCACGACGTACATGAGGACGGCGAGCCCGCCGAGGTAGGCGAAGGTGACGATCGCGGTGAGCGGCTGCGCGACGAGGAGCACGACCAGCACGGCGGCGAAGGTGGCCAGCTCCGCCGGCAGCGAGGCGGCCGGCAGCAGCAGGCCGGTGGTGGTGTTGGCGATGCCGACGTCGGCCAGGCGGACCAGCTCGGCGGTGTTGCGCCGCAGCCGCTCGGTCCACGGCGCCCGGATGTAGGCGCCGAAGAGCCGGTCGCCGATGACGAGGTCGTAGGCGCCGAGCCGGCGGGAGACCACCCACTGGAGGACGAGGGTGGCCAGGCCCTTGAGGACGACGAGCAGGGTGATCGCGCCGAGCAGCCAGGCGTAACCGGCCGGGTCGACCTCCCCCAGCAGCGGCAGCTGCACCGCGCGGCCCTGCACCATCGGGGCGAGCGTCAGCGCGAGCAGGGAGAGCGCGAGGATGTCGACGACGGCGAGGACGGCCGACAGCACGGCATACCCGACGAGGAACCACCGGGTCGAGGCGGGAAGCAGGGGCAGCAGCTCGCGCAGCGCGCGCCAGAGCCTCAGCACGCAGCCCGCCTCCTCATGCGCCCCATCGTAGGCTGCAGGCGTGGTCGACCCCGTCAACGACCTGCGGCGACTGGCCTGGCAGGTCCTCGCGCGCACGCCGCGGCCGGTGCGCGAGCTCGCCGCCCTCCCGGTGCGCCGGCGGGCCGACGCCGAGCTGCGCGCCCTCGTCCCGATGCCCCCGGCGGGGCGGCGCCTCTACGTCGGCCCGTGGAACACCGCCGGGCAGGCCTGGGAGTGGGCCCGAGCGGCCGAACGGCACCTTCCGGACGTGGCCGCGCAGAACCTCTGGGCGCAGCGGACGCTCTCCCAGGCCCACTTCCGGTACCCGGCCGACCACGAGCTGAGCGTCCTGGCCCAGCGGGGGCACGTCCGCCGGATCCACGGCGAGCGGGTGCTGCGCGAGGCGACGCACGTGCTGCACGAGTCGGGGCGGCCGGTGCTGGCCGACTTCCACGCCGGCTCGATGCTCGACGACCTGCCGGACCTCGAGCGCGCCGGCATCCGCCCGGCGGTGCTCTACCACGGCAGCGAGATCCGAGACCTGCGCGAGCACGCCGAGCGTTATCCGCACAGCCCGTTCCGGGTGCCGGAGTCCGGCTGGGACGACTACCTGCGCACCCTCCAGGCGACCGTCGAGAGGAACCGTGCCGACCTCGCGCAGTGGCAGCGGCGCGGCCTGCCCGTCCTCGTCTCCACGCCGGACCTGCTCGACGCGGTCCCGGGAGCCACGCTGCTGCCGCTCGTGGTGGACGTCGACCGCTTCGAGGCGGCGGGCCGTAGGTCCGCCGTCGTTCCGCTGGAGCGCGAGCGCCCGGTGGTGCTGCACGCCCCCTCCAACCCGCGGCTCAAGGGGACGGAGGCGGTCGAGGAGGTCATGGAGGATATGCAGCGCGCCGGGCTGGTCGAGTACCGGCGGCTGCGCGGGGTGCCCCACGAGGAGATGGCCGCCTTCGTCGCCGACGCGGACGTCGTGGTCGACCAGGTCGTCCTCGGCAACCCCGGCGTCCTGCTCACCGAGTCGCTCGCCGCGGGCCGCCTCGTCGTCGCGCACCTGAGCGCCGCGGTGCGGGCGTGCTGGCCGGAGGAGCCACTGGTGGTCGAGGCCGACCCGGACAGCCTGCGGGAGGTGCTCCAGGACGTCCTCGCCCGGCGTACCACATACCAGGCGATGGCGGCGCGGGGCCCTGCGTGGGCGCGCGCCCACCACGACGGGAGGCGCAGCGCCGAGGTCCTTGGCCAGTGGCTCGACACGGGCGACGGCTGAGCCCCGGCGACCAGGGCGTGGGCACGCGCTGAGGCTCAGGCGGGGTCCCACCACCGGCGCCACCAGCCGCGCCGCCGACGGGCGGTGCCCGCGTCCGGCCCGTCCGGGTGCTCCGCGGAGCCGTCGGCCTCCGAGGCCTGGGCATGCTCCTCGTCCTCGGCGACGGCACGCTCGGCCCGCAGCCGGCGCCACTCCTGCAGCACCTCCTCGACGTCGACGCGCCCGACGACGGGCGGCGAGCCCGACCCGGCGTAGGGCCGTCGCCGGTCGGCCAGCACGCGCTCGTTGAAGTCCTCGAGCCGGGTGCGCACCGCCGCCTCGTCGGCCAGGTCGACCAGCGAGCCCGGGAAGCCGGCCTTCTCCCGCCGCAGCTGCATGACCCCGGGCATGGCCTCGTACAGGTCGAGCTGCTCGCGCTCGACCAGGCCGCGCACCCACCAGTCCGGGTCGGTGCGGGTGTCGACGTCGCGCAGCGGCTTCCCCGCGCCGGGCAGGTCGGCGAAGGCGCCCTGCCGCTCGGCCTGCGCGATCGACTGGTCGACCCAGCTCTGGATGCCCTCGACGGTCATCCGCCGCCGCGGCCGCTCCGGCAGGACCCCCTCCTCGGTCAGCTGGTCCTCCGCCCTCGGCGCGCCGGGCCGCTCGCCGGGGCGTCCCCAGGTCGGTCGGTCCTCGTGGTCGTCGGTCATCGCGGTCACCTCCCGTGGTGCTCCCACCACGGTACGGGGACCACGGGCGGCCGGTCTGTGGCACCCACCACACCGGCCGCCCGTCGGACGCTAGGGGCACCCCTCCAGCACCACCCGTGCGGCCTGCCGGGCGGTCGCTGCGAGGCTGCGGTGCTCGTGCACCCACCCGACGAGGCGTGCTGCCCGCGCCTCCCGGTCGCGGGGCGTCTCCTCCCGGGAGCGCCGCAGGGCGGCGACCATCGCCTCCGCGACCTGTGCCACGTCATACCCGACCGCCTGCCCGAGGCCGTGGTCGGCGACGTCCGCGGCGGCCGGCCCGGGCCCGGCGAAGACGACCGGGGTGCCGCAGGCCAGCGCCGCGACGACCTTGGTCGGGTAGGCGAAGTCGTAGCCCACACCCGGCTTCACGCTGACCAGGGCTGCCGCGGCGCCCCGCTGCCAGGCCGCGGCCTCCTCGGCCGGGGCGAGCGGCCGCAGCTCCACCGCGCCCGGCGGCAGCTCGCGGGAGATCCGCTGCAGCACCGGCCAGCTGGAGCCCTGGCCGAGGAAGACCAGGCGCGCCCCGGGCTCCGCGCGCACCACCTCGCGCATCGCCTCGGCGAAGACCTCCGCGCCCTGCCACTCCGACGCGGTCCCCGCATAGACGAGGTATGGCGTGTCCGGCGCGTCGGGATGCCGCCCGCCCTCCGGGGTGAACACGTCGGTGTCGACGCCGTTGGGCACGACCGTGACGGGGGCGTCGTCGCCGGCGAGGGCCCGGACGCGCTCGGCCACGCCCTCGGAGACGGCCACGACGTCGCGCGCGCCGCGCAGCGCGAAGCGCTCGACGAGCCGCATCGCCGTGACGACCGGGGCCGGTGCGCCCATCGAGGCGGTGGCGTCGGACCACACGTCGGCGGCGTAGTAGACGTAGGGCACGCGCGGCCGGGACATCAGGCCGCGCACCGCGAGCACGACCCGGGTGACCGCACCGGTGGTCGGCGGCGGCTCGACCACGACGACGTCCGGGCGCCGCGCGCCCAGGAGCCGCAGGGCCAGGGGGAGGTCGAAGGAGAGGTAGGGCAGGTAGCCCCGGACGTAGCCGGTCGCGTCCCGCAGCACCGGCCACCGCGAGACCGCCACCCGGCCGGGCCCGGCGGAGAGCTCCTCCTGCGGCGTGCCCCGCAGCGCCGGCGGCTCGGCCGCCGTGACCACGGCGACGTCGGCCCCGGTGGACAGCGCCCCCACGAGGGCGCGCAGCCGGAAGGTGGCCGCCGCGGCCTCGGGCACGAAGATCCGGGTCGCCAGCAGCACCCGCGGCAGCCGGCCGCTCACAGGGTGACGGTCTGCCCGGTGGCGGCGGAGGTGAGGACCGCCTCGACGACGTGCAGGGTGTGGACGCCCTCGGCCATGGAGACGGTGTCGGAGGGCCGGCCCCACAGGGCGTCGCGGAAGTTCTCCTGCTCGACCAGCAGCGGCTCGCGGCGGGCGATGGCGAAGGTGGTGGCGTCGCCCTCGGACACGCCGCGGAAGGCGCTGGCCCGGTCCCACTCGGAGGTCACGTCGCCGTTGGCGATGAAGGTCAGGTCACCGGTGAGGGTGTTGGCCACGAACGCGCCCTTCTCCCCG
Source organism: Acidobacteriota bacterium (assembly GCA_003577095.1). Classification (GTDB taxonomy): domain Bacteria; phylum Actinomycetota; class Actinomycetes; order Actinomycetales; family Dermatophilaceae; genus Ornithinicoccus. Next base: position 3,774 of record QEUR01000142.1, on the reverse strand, counting down.
GTGGCCACCGTCTGGCGCACCTTCAGCGGGGAGAGCCAGTTGACCGTGTGCGAGACGATCACCCCGCTGGCCAGCCGGCCGGTGGCCACCACCATGTCCTCGTGCTCGCGGCCCGAGCGGTGGGTCACCTCACCGGCGACCCGCTCATACGGCGAGCGGGCGATCCACGCGGCCAGGTCGATGTCGTGGGTGGCCAGGTCCTTGACCACGCCCACGTCGGCGATCCGGCCCGGGAACGGGCCCTGCCGGGAGGTGGTGATCTGGTACAGCGCCCCCAGCTCCCCGGCCTCGATCCGCCGCCGCATCTCCAGCAGCGCCGGGTTGCACCGCTCCACGTAGCCCACCGCACCGACCAGCCCGGCCTCGGCGAACGCCTGCGCCACCCGCTCCCCCGAGGCGGCCGTCGCCGCGATCGGCTTCTCCACCATCGTGTGCACCCCCGCACCCGCCAGCGCCAGGGCCACCTCCTCGTGCAGCCAGGTCGGCACCGCCACCATCGCCGCGTCGATCCCCGCCCCGATCAGCGCCTCGACGTCGGGCAGCACCTCCAGGTCGCCGGCCACGCCGTGCTTGTCCCCGTAGGGGTCGGCCACCGCGACCAGCTCCATCCCCTCCACCGACCGGATCACCCGCGCGTGGTGGCGGCCCATCGAGCCCAGCCCGATCAGCCCCATCCGCACCGTGCGACCCTCCGGCAGCACCCCCGCGCCCGTCATGCGCCCGCCCCCACGACCGCGTGCACCGCCGCCGCGATCCGTTCCAGGTCCCCCTCGGACAGCGAGGGGTGCACCGGCAGGCTGATCACCTCCGCCGCCGCCCGCGCCGTCACCGGCAGCTCGTGCGCCGGCGCGAACCGGGCCAGCGAGACCAGCTGGTGGTTCGGCGTCGGGTAGTACACCCCGCACCCCACCCGGTGCTCCTCCCGCAGCGCCCGCACCATCCGGTCCCGCTCCGCGCCGCTGGCACCGGCGACCCGGACCGTGTACTGGTGGTAGACGTGCGTGCAGCCCTCGCGCACCGGCGGCACCACCACCACGTCGGCCAGGTGCGCGTCCAGCCACGCCGCGTTCGCCCGCCGCTGCCCGGTCCAGGCCGCCACCTTCCGCAGCTGCACCCGCCCGATCGCCGCGTGGATGTCGGTCATCCGGTTGTTCAGCCCCACCACCTCGTTGGCGTACTGGGCCTCCATCCCCTGGTTGCGCAGCAGCCGCACCCCACGCGCGATGTCCTCGTCCGCGCACGAGACCATCCCGCCCTCCCCCGAGGTCATGTTCTTCGTCGGGTACAGGCTGAACATCCCGAACACCCCGAAGGACCCCACCGGCGCACCCCGGTAGGTCGCCCCGTGCGCCTGCGCCGCGTCCTCGAACAGCTGCAGACCGTGCTCGCGGGCGACCCGGCCCAGCCCCTCCATGTCCGCCGGGTGACCGTACAGGTGCACCGGCATCACCGCGGCCGTGGCCTCCGTCACCGCCGCCTCCACCGCGACCGGGTCCAGGTTGAAGGTGTCCGCGCTGATGTCGGCGAACACCGGCGTCGCACCCGTCAGCGCCACCGCGTTGGCCGTCGCCGCGAACGTGAACGATGGCACGATCACCTCGTCCCCCGCACCGATCCCCGCGGCCAGCAGACCCAGGTGCAGCCCCGAGGTCCCCGAGTTCACCGCCACGCACGTGCGCCCACCCACCAGCTCGGCCGCGAACTCCTCCTCGAACGCCGCCACCTCCGGACCCTGCGCCACCATCCCCGAGGCCAGCACCCGGTCCACCGCCGCCCGCTCCTCCTCCCCGATGATCGGCTTGGCCGCGGGGATCATGGGCAGCTCGCTCGCCTGGGTCATCGCTGGTCGCCTTCCGGGGTGAGGGTGCCGTGGTTCTCGTGGTAGAGCTCGCCGGTGCTCGGGCACCGCCACTCCCCCGGCGTCGTGGTCTGCTCCAGCGGGTGGCCGGCCCGGCCGACCCAGCCGACCTGGCGCGCGGGGACGCCGACGACGAGGGCGTGCGCCGGCACGTCCCGGGTGACGACCGCACCGGCGGCGACCGTGGCCCATTCGCCGACCCGCACCGGCGCCACGCAGACGGCCCTGGCGCCGATGGAGGCACCGCGGCCGACGGTGACGCCGACGGCGTCCCAGTCGGAGGCGCTCTTGAGGGAGCCGTCGGGGTTGATCGCGCGGGGGAAGGTGTCGTTGGTCAGCACCGCCGCCGGGCCCACGAAGACGCCCTCGCCCAGCTCGGCGGGCTCGTAGACGAGCGCGTAGTTCTGCACCTTGCAGTGGTCACCCAGCCGCACCCCGGTGCCGATGTAGGCTCCCCTGCCGATGACGCAGGCGCGGCCCAGGACCGCCCCCTCACGCACCTGCGCCAGGTGCCAGACCGAGCTGTCCTCGCCGACGGTCGCCTCTGGTGAGACGTCCGCGCTGTCCACGATGCGTGTCCCCACAAACACTCCTTGCTGCCGGGCTCGTCGGGCGCCCCGCCACGGGTGCGGGACAATGTCCGGTATGACCTTATCTCCCCGGCACGACGACGCCTGGCTGGTCATCCCCCTGTTCAACGAGGCCACCGTGATCGAGCGCGTCGTCCGGGACGCCCGCGAGGTCTTCCCGCACGTCGTGTGCGTCGACGACGCCTCCCAGGACGGGTCGGCCGAACTGGCGGAGGCGGCCGGCGCGGTGGTGGTCCGCCACCCCTTCAACCTCGGGCAGGGGGCCGCCCTCCAGACAGGTATGCGGTACGCGCTCGAGGCGACCGACGCGGCATACCTGGTCACCTTCGACGCCGACGGCCAGCACCAGGTGCAGGACGCGGAGGCGATGGTGTGCCGCGCCAAGGAGGAGGACCTCGCGGTGGTCTTCGGCTCGCGCTTCCTCGACGACCGGACGCGGCCGGGCTGGGTGAAGAAGATCGTGCTCAAGGCCGCGGTGTGGCTGACGAACCAGCAGACCGGGATGCGCCTGACCGACGCCCACAACGGCCTGCGGGTGATCCGCCGGGACGCCGCCTCGGCGCTCGACCTGCGCCAGAACCGGATGGCGCACGCCACCGAGATCGTCCTGCAGCTCGGCCGCACCGGCCTGCCGTGGGCCGAGCACCCGGTGCACGTGCTCTACACCGACTACAGCCGCAGGAAGGGCCAGTCCCTGATCAACTCGGTCAACATCCTCGTCGACACGTTGCTGAAGTGAGGCAGGAGCCACCATGCTCGACCAGCCCCTGATCAAGATCGTCCTGCTCGTGGCGATCGTCGTCATCACGCTGATGCTCAACCGCTCCACGGCCGGGTCCCGGCACCAGGCGGTGCGCCGGCTGCTGCTCGTCGGCTTCGTGCTGCTCGCCGCGGCCGCGGTGCTCTTCCCGCGCCTGCTCACCCAGGTGGCGCAGGCCCTCGGCGTCGGGCGCGGCGCCGACCTGCTGCTCTACGGGCTGACGGTCTTCTTCCTCGGCTACGTGGCCTCGTCCTACCGGCGGATGCGGCAGGTGGAGCAGCAGGTCACCACCCTGGCGCGCGAGCTCGCGCTGCGCCAGGCGGTGCATGACCGGCGCGAGCACGGCGACGGCCCGGCGGGGTGAGCCTCCCCCAGGACGACTCCCCCGGCGTCGTGCGCCGGGAGCGCGTGCTCCACGCCGTCTTCCGCGTGAGCCTGTGGGGCAAGGGGCTCCTGGCGGCGGCGGAGCTGCTCAGCGCGCTGGTGCTCATGTTCGTCCCCCGCGGCTGGTGGGTGCACGCAGCGGTGGTCCTCACCCGCGGCGAGCTGGTCGAGGACCCTTCGGA
>QEUR01000141.1 GCA_003577095.1 Acidobacteriota bacterium | reverse complement strand
ATCGTGCTCTTCTACGACCACGCGGTGACCAGCCCCGGGGTCTCCGAGGTGCTGATGGGCGGCCTGGGCCTGACCCGCGGCGTGGTCGCCCTGCCCTCGCCGCGCGAACGGCTGGACATGAGCGACAAGGCCCGCCTGGGCATGCTCGCCCGGCGGGCGCTGCCCCGTCGCGGGCTGCTGCTCGACCAGCGCGCCGCCGTCACGCTCACCGCCGACGGGCGGCTGCCGGACGACGCCCGGGTGCTGGGCACGGACGGGACGGTGCAGACCGCCGGAGGTGAGCGGACCGGATGACGCTGCCCACCCCATACCCGATCCCGCGCCGGCACCGGGGCAAGCTGGCGATCAACGCGCTGCGCGCGCAGGCGCCGCTGGAGCCGGCCGACGTGGACGCCTTCCTCGCCGAGCACGAGGTGCCGATCGTCGAGGGCCCGAAGTGCACCTTCCTCTACCGGGGCGAGGCCGACGCGGTCGCGGTGCGGCACCGCATCGTCAACCAGCCCCAGCACGTGCCGATGCGCCGGATCGAGGGCTCCGACCTGTGGTACGTCACGATCGAGCTGCCGGCGCACTCCCGGGTGGAGTACCAGGTGGAGGTGCGCGTCGGCCAGGTCGTCGAGACCGTCAACGACCCGCTCAACCCGCACGTGGCGCACTCGCCCGTCGGGTCCTCGAGCGTGCTGCAGGCCGCCGGCTACGAGACGCCGGAGTGGGTGCTGCCGCAGCCCGACGCGCGGCCCGGCGAGCTGGTCGACTGGGACCTGCCCTCGACGGCGCTGCGGCGGACCACGCACAACCGGATCTACCTGCCGGCGCGCTTCCGCCGCTCCAGCCAGTACCCGCTGCTGGTCGTCCACGACGGCGACGACTACCTCACCTACGCGGCGATGAAGACGGTGCTGGACAACGTCATCCACACCCTCGACATGGCCGAGACGATCGTGGTCTTCTCCAACCCGGGGGACCGGCTCAAGGAGTACCCGAACTACGCGCCGCACGCCCGCCACGTCACCGGTGAGCTGCTGCCGGCGATCGAGGCCGAGCTGCCGGTGATGCGTCGTTCGGACTCGCGCTGCCTGATGGGCGCCAGCTTCGGGGCGGTGGCCGCGCTGTCCACCGCCTTCCGGAACCGCGGGACGTGGGACAACCTGCTGCTGCAGTCCGGCTCGTTCCTCTTCACCGACATCGGCAGCGAGCACGGCGGCGGGCCGGCCTTCGACCCGGTGGTGAAGTTCATGAACCGCTACCGGGCCAAGCCGCGCCGGGTGGCCGACCGGATGTACATCTCCTGCGGCATCTACGAGCCGCTCATCGTGCCGAACCGCTCGATGGTGCCGGTCTTCGAGTCGACCGGGGCCAAGGTCCGCTACGTCGAGGCGCGCGACGGCCACTCCTGGGAGAACTGGCGCGACCGGCTGCGCGACGGCCTCTCGTGGATCTTCCCCGGCCCGCAGAAGCTGGTCTATGAATAGTCTTATACATCGCAATATCTAGCTAAGGAGCCTGTGATGACCATCTCCTACCTGCTCGTGGACGGCGAGAACATCGACGCCACCCTCGGCAACTCGATCCTGGGGCGCCGGCCGCACCCGGACGAGCGGCCGCGCTGGGACCGGGTGCTGGCGTTCACCGAGGACGCCTGGGGCCAGCCGGCCAAGGGCCTGTTCTTCCTCAACGCCAGCAACGGCCTGCCGATGACGTTCGTGCAGGCGCTGCGCGCGCTGGGCTACACGCCGGTGCCGTTGTCCGGCTCCCCGGACCAGTCGGTGGTCGACATGGCGATCCAGCGGATGCTGGAGGCCATCGCCCAGCGCGACGACGACGTCATGCTCGTCAGCCACGACGGCGACTTCCTCGACTCGGTCAGCCCGCTGCTGGACGGCGAGCGCCGGGTGGGGCTGATCGCCTTCGAGGAGTTCCGCAACTCGGGCTTCCACGCGCTCATCGCCAGGGGTATGGAGTTCTTCGACCTCGAGCACGACACGCTCGCCTTCAACACCGAGCTGCCCCGGATGCGGATCATCCCGATCGAGGAGTTCGACCCCGCGCAGTTCCTGTAGGGGGTCCGCACAGAGGTCGCGCGGCCCGGCGGTGCGCCCGGCGGAGCTCCCGGCCGGAGTGGTGCTGCTGGGGTCCGTGGGGCTACAGTGGCCCGATGCCGACCGTCCTGCGCACCCTCGTCTCGGCCCTGGCCGGGCTCGCCCTCCTGGCCGCGCCAGCCTCCGCCGCCGACCCGTCCCGGGCAGACGTCCGTCCCGCTCACCAGCACGGGCAGCAGGGCGAGCACCAGAGCCTCGCCCTGTCCTCCTCGTCCCGCGGCGCCGCCGCCACAGCTACCGTCACCCTCGGCGAGGGCGTGCACGTGGTCGGGGTGCGGTGGACCGATGGCACGCCCACCGACCTGGAGCTGCGGCTGCGCGAGCCCGGCCGGGCGTGGGGCGCCTGGCGCGAGCTGGGCGGTGTGCTGCAGACCGGACGTATCGCGCAGGAGCAGGCCGAGGTGGCGAGGGAGGGTGCCGCGAGGGTGGCGGCGCGCTCCGGCGGGGGCGCGCTGCATACCTCCACCGTGGTCGAGGACGCCGACCCGGCGGTGATGGCGACCGAGGGTGACGTGGTGGTCGGCGCCGCCGAGGTCGAGGTGCGGGTGAGCGGGACGGTCCGGGACGCGACCCTCGAGACGTGGACGACCGTGCCGACCGCCGAGGACGCCGAGGCCGTCGCCGACCTGCCGGTCGCTGGCGAGGGGATCGTCGTCGGCACACGGGCTGACTGGGGCGCCGACGAGTCGCTGCGCGGGACCGCCCCGAGGACGCTGGTGCACGACGGCCCCAAGCTGGGCGTGACCGTGCACCACACCGCGACCCCGAACGACTACGCGGCCGAGGAGGTCCCGGCGATCCTGCGGGGCATCTTCTACTACCACGCGCAGACGCTGGACTGGGGCGACATCGGCTACGGCACGCTCGTGGACCGCTTCGGCCGCGCCTGGGAGGGCCGGGCCGGGGGTGTCGAGCACAACCTGCAGCTGGCGCACGCCTACGGGATGAACCGGGACTGGGCGGGCATCAGCGTCCTCGGCGACCACCAAGAGGCCGGCGTCACCGGGGCCGAGATGGCCACGCTGGCCGAGCTGACCGCGTGGACGCTCGACACGCACGGCGTCGACGTGGACGACGAGATCGAGTACACCAACGAGACGCTCGATTGGACGCGCGTGATGCCGGCGGTGCACGGGCACAGCGACGTCCTGTCCACGCTCTGCCCGGGGGCCCACCTCTACGCGCTCTTCGGCCAGCTGCGGTCGCTGGTCGCCGGGCAGGAGGCGGTCGGCACGCACGCCGTGCAGCGGGTCTCCGGGGCGAACCGCTACGGCTCGGCGGCGGAGCTGGCGCGCAGGGCCTTCCTCGAGGGGGCGGACACAGCCTACCTGGCCTCCGGGGTGGGCCTGGTCGACGCGCTCGCCGTCGGACCGGTGGCGGCCGAACAGGACGCCGCCGTACTGCTGACCAGGACCTCGTCGGTGCCTGCGGACACGCTGGAGGCGCTGGAGGACCTGGGCGTCTCGCAGGTGCGGATCGTCGGCGGCGAGGCCGCGGTCGGACCGGAGGTCGAGGCCGACCTGGTTGCACGCGGGTTCCACGTGAGCCGCTTCGGCGGCGCCAACCGGTATGCGGTGGCCGCCTCCCTCGCCGAGGAGGCGGCCGCCGACGACAGCGTGCCGGAGACGGTGTATCTGGCCAGCGGGGAGGAGTTCCCCGACGCGCTGGGTGGTGCCTCCGCGGCGGCGCACCTCGGGGGCGTGGTGCTGCTGACCCGCTCCGGCCGGCTGGCCCAGGAGAGCGCCGAGCAGCTGGTGGCGCTGGACCCCGGGCGGGTCGTCGTGCTCGGCGGCCAGGCCGCGGTGCGCGAGAGCGTCGTCGGTGAGGTGAAGACCCTCCTGCCGGGCGCGCAGGTGGACCGGCTCGGCGGCGCGAACCGCTACGAGACCAGCGCCCTGGTCGCCTCCGACGCCTTCGGGACGGTGGCCAGCGCGGTCGCGGCCTCGGGCCGCGCCCCGGCCGACGCCATGGTCGGCACGCAGCTGGCGGCCCGGCACGACGGGCCGCTGGTGCTGGTGCGCAAGGGCTGCCGCCCGGCCGCGGTCGACGCGGCCTACGAGGAGCTCGGCGTGCGCCTGACGCGGCTCGCGGGCGGGAGCACGGTGCTGGACTGGACCGCAGGGAGCACGACCTGCGGCTGAGCGGGCGCCTGGTGCGGGGGCGCGTGGCGGCTTGACGTGCACGTCAGTGGAGTGTTGTTGTCGCCATAGCGACACAAACACTCACCCTTGGAGGCGTCGTGCCCCTTCTCGGGGAGCGCTGGGCTGGCCAGCGTCGTCGGGTGGAGGCGAGGGGACTCGAACCCCTAACCCCCTGCTTGCAAAGCAGGTGCGCTACCAATTGCGCCACGCCCCCGTGACGGCCGCCGGTCGGTGGACCGGGTGGCCGGGGATTGTTCAGTTGTGCGGGTTCTCCGCGGTCACTGGCCGCCGACGGTGTTGACGTCGTCGGTGGCCTCGGCCCACAGGTCGCGCTCGGCCTGGGTGTCCTGCATCCTCTTCAGGACGGCGATGCCGGCGGCGGCCGCGGCGAGCATGAGCAGACGCTTCATGATGGTGCCTCCGTCTTCGGGGAACGGCTGGTGCTGGTGGGCCTAACTGGACTTGAACCAGTGACCTCTGTCTTATCAGGACAGCGCTCTAACCAACTGAGCTATAGGCCCGGGGACGCGTTGATCACGCGACGCACGAGACTACCGTACGGCCGCGACGGCGCCCAAATCAGCACGAAGGCCCACCTCCACCCCTATGGACGAGTGCGCCGGTATGTAGTACTCATGCTATGTTTCGCAGCATGACCATGGAGCATGGACCGGTGGTGAGCTGCCGAGGGCTGCGGATGTCCTACGGCAGCACGGTGGTCCTGGACGGCGTCGACCTGGAGATCCCGCGCGGCCAGGTGGTGGCGCTGCTGGGGCCCAACGGCGCCGGCAAGACCACGACGGTGGAGATCCTCGAGGGCTTCCGCCGGCCCAGCGACGGCGAGGTCGAGGTGCTCGGCGTCGACCCCGCGCACGCGCCGGAGGAGTGGCGCTCCCGCGTCGGCGTGGTCCTGCAGAGCTGGCGCGACCACGGCACCTGGCGGGTGAGCGACCTGCTGCAGGTGATGGGCTCCTACTACGTCGCCTACGGCACGCGGGAGGTGCCCCGCCCGTGGGACACCGCCGAGCTGCTCGACCGGGTCGGCCTGGCCGACCACGCCGGCCAGCGGATCGACCGGCTCTCCGGCGGCCAGCGCCGGCGCCTCGACGTCGCGGTCGGCCTCGTGGGGCGCCCCGAGCTGCTCTTCCTCGACGAGCCGACCACGGGCCTGGACCCCGCGGGCCGGCGCGACGTGCACGACCTCGTCGCCGACCTGGCCGACCTCGACACCACGATCCTGCTCACCACCCACGACCTCGGCGAGGCGGAGAAGGTCGCCGACCGGCTGCTCATCCTCGCCGGCGGCCGGATCGTCGCCGACGGCAGTCCCGACGAGCTGCGCCTGCAGCTGTCCCGCTCCAGCGAGGTCCGGCTGCGCGACCTGACGACCGGAGAGGTGAGCGTGCACGCCGAGCCCGACCCCACCGCATACCTGACCGACGTGCTGCACCGCCGGCGCGGCGAGGTGCAGGTCCTCGAGGTGCGGGCCGCCTCGCTCGAGGACGTCTACCTCGACATCGTGCGGCGGGCCGAGGCCGGAGAGGACCTCAGCGCGCTGACCAGCCTGGAGGCGATGACCCGATGAGCACCCCGTCCGTCCCCTCGACCGTGCTGCGGGCCGCGCTGCGCCAGGCTCGCACCACCCTCGCCCGCAAGTACTCCACGCCCGCCGGCCTGGGCAACTTCTTCGTCCCCGTCGTCATCCTCATCGTCATCTGGTTCGTCCGCGACGTGGAGATGCTCGACGGCCAGGTCGGGGCCGGCGGCTACGTCTTCGCCGGGTTCCTGGGCTTCGGGGTCGTGGCAGCCGCGGTCATGGGCGTCTCCGGCGAGCTGCAGACCGAGCGCGACGACGGCACCCTGCTGCGCGCCAAGGCCGTGCCGCACGGCATGACCGGGCACCTACTGACCAAGCTCTTGGTCACGCCGCTGGACGCCCTCGTGCCGATCGTCCCCGCGGTCGTCGGCGCCGCGCTGCTGATCCCGGGGATCATGCCGTCCTCGCTCGGGCGCTGGCTGCTCCTGCTGCTGGTGTTCCTGCTCACCGTCGCGGCGATGATGCCGTGGGGCGCGGTGCTGGGATCGGTCTTTCGCTCGATGATGACCTTCGCCTGGGTGATGATGGGCATCTACGCGCTGGCGGTGGTGTCCGGGTTCTTCTTCCCGCTCACCGTGCTGCCCACCGTCCTGGAGTGGCTGGCCAGGGCCACGCCGCTCTACTGGATCGGTGCCGCCTTCCGCTGGGTGCTCCTGCCCGGCGTCGAGGTCGCCGGCGACCCCCCGGCGGTGGTCACCCTCCTGGTGCTGCTGGCCTGGTCCGTCGTCGGTCTCGCCGTCGCCCCCGTGGTGCTGCGTCGGATGGCCCGCCGCCAGTCCGGCAGCGCCGTCGCGGCCGCGCGCGAGCGGGTGCTCAACCGGGGCTACTGACGATGACGCAGGGCGAGGCCACGTCGGCGGAGACGGTCCACAACCGGATCGCCATGCTACGGGTGGAGCGCGGCATCTCGCGCCGGCAGCTGGCCGAGGGCCTGGGCGTGCACTACCAGACGGTGGGCTACCTGGAGCGCGGCGAGTACAGCCCCTCGCTGCACCTCGCGCTGCGGATCGCCGCGTTCTTCGAGGTCCCGGTGGAGGTCGTCTTCTCGCTGGAGGAGTTCCCCCGGATCGGCAGCTGACCGGCTGCACGGCTCAGGGGTACTGACCCGGCCTCTTCTCGCCGGTCCACTGCGGCCCGTGGCTCTGGAAGCTCTGGCCACGCTTGGCCATCCACCGAGGCTCGTTGGTCAGGCGCACCACCTCGGAGGTGGCCGGAAACCGGCGGCCTGAAGCGGTGCGGGCCAGGACTTCCTCAGACCTCAGGTCCTCGGCCAGCGGCACGCCGTCCTGATCGACCACGACGAGGTCGTAGCCTGCCGGCCGGAGCACGGACAGCACGGACTCCATCTTGAGCACCCACGGCCGCGACTCCGCGCGGGCCACCAGCCCTGGGGTGACCCCGAGCACCTGAGCCGCCACGCGCTGGGAGTAACCGGACTGCTTCCGCCAACGACGCAGTGCCACCGGCACCAGGTCCTCGACGGTCGCCGACCCACGGACCCTCGTCAGCTGCTCCGCATACGTGCCGAACACCAGCCCGGTGCCCGCGACGACGGGATGCCGGACCGTCTCCCGGAGCTGCGCTGCATAGGCGGCAGCCAGGATGCCGTAGCGGGGCCAGTTGGTCATGCCACCCAGGATGGAGGCCCGCGAGCCGCCGGGAGGTCGGTCAGCTTCCACCCTGTGGACGGGGGGGCTCGACAGTGGGGGGTGTGGACGATGCCGTCGGCTTTCCCCGACAGTGGTCCGTGAGCGACTAGGCACCTGCGTCCCCACGGGACGCAGGTGCCTAGTCGCTCACGAGGTGGTCACGGCCGACGGCCGGACCCCACACGCTCCTACTCGTCCGAGAGCGTCACCTGGGCGCCGCCGACGAGCGCGGCGCAGATGTTGTAGAGGAAGGCCGTCAGCGTGGCCAGCGCGGTGAGCAGGAAGACGTTGAGCACGCCGATTACGGCGGCCAGCGAGACGACCCGCCCGAAGCCCAGGTAGTCCATCAGGTCGAAGGCCGGCCCGCCGGACTCGCCGCTGGTCACCTGGGTGAAGAAGTCGCTGACCGTGGAGAAGACGTTCATCCCCGACAGCACGGTCCACAGCAGCGCCACCATGACCACGCCGGCGATGCCCAGCGCCACCGAGACCAGGAAGCTGATCTTCAGCACCGACCACGGGTCGATCCGCTGGGCCGTGAGCCGGACCCGGCGCGGACCGCCCCGGCGCGGCGCCGGACGGCTCCCGCGCTCCGGGTTGGAGGTGCGGGCGGTCGTGGTCCGGGGAGCCGCCGGACGCGCCGACGAGGGTCGCCCCGCGGTCGCCCCGGCGGCGGAGCCCGCGGCCAGCCCG
>QEUR01000140.1 GCA_003577095.1 Acidobacteriota bacterium | reverse complement strand
CATCAGCCAGCCGACCTGGGCGACGCCGCCGTCCACCTGGGCGTAGGCGGGCGCCGCCGCGCCGGCTGCCGCCGCGTGGGCGAGGCCGTCGAGGTGCGTCAGTTCGAGCACAGACACTTCAGCTCGCTCCTTACAGCTTCAGCAGGTTGGCGTCGTCGACCGAGGCCGACCGGCGCGCGCGGAAGATGGACATGATGATCGCCAGGCCGACCACGACCTCGGAGGCGGCCACCACCATGACGAACAGGGCGTAGACCTGGCCGTCCAGCGAGCCGTGCATCCGGGAGAAGGTGACCAGCGCCAGGTTGCAGGCGTTGAGCATCAGCTCGATGCCCATGAACACGATGATCGTGTTGCGCCGCACCAGCACCGTGACCGCACCGAGCGTGAAGAGCACGACGGACAGGTAGATGTAGGCCTCGAGACCCATCAGCGCTCGACCTCCTCGGTCTGGGTGAGATCGGTCGTGGTCGTCGCGGGGGTGTCGATCACCTCGGGCTCGTCGGTGGCGAGCTCCTCGCGCGGGTCCTGCAACCGGTAGGCGTCCGGGGTGGCGACCTGGCCGCGGGCGACGAGGACGCGCGGCACGGACTCCTCCACCGGGGTGCCGTCCGGCGCCAGGGCCGGGGTGTCCGCGGCGTTGTGGCGGGCGTAGACGCCCGGGTTGGGCTTGCCGGCGAGCCAGTGGCCGGAGCGGACCCGCTCCTGCGACCACTCGCGCTGGCTGCGCCGCGGCAGGAGCCGCTCGCGGTGGGCCAGCACCATGGCGCCCATGACGGCGATCACGAGGAGGGCGGCGAGCATCTCGAAGGGCAGCACCTGGCGCTCGAAGATCTCGCGCGCCAGCGCGGTGACGGTGCCCTCCGCCTGCGCCTGCGCCAGGCCCACCGCGGCGGGCCAGCTGACCCGGGTGAGGCCGTAGACGGCCGCCGCCGCGAAGAGCGCGCCGAGGAGGAAGGCCCAGAAGCGCTGACCCCGGAGGGTCTCGACCCCGGAGTCCGAGGCGTCCACGCCGATCGTCATGACGACGAAGAGGAAGAGCATCATCACCGCGCCGGAGTAGACGAAGATCTGGATGATGCCGACGAACTCGGCGCCCTGGACGATGAAGACGATGCCGAGCCCGACCATCGTCAGGGCCATCGCCATCGCGGCGTGCACCGCCTTGCGGGCGAAGAGCAGCCCCAGCGAGCCCATCACGGTCACGACGGCCATCAGCCAGAACATGAAGAGCTCGCCGCCGCTGATCAGCTCAGCTGCGGGCGTGGGGTTCATGCGGTGCCCTCCTCGGCGGTGCGTGCGTCACGCTGGGCGACGTAGTCCTTCTGCTCCTGGGTCGGCCCGGTGACCTGGCCCCGGTAGTAGTCGCGCTCGGACATGCCCTCGGCCATCGGGAACGGCGGCGCCACCATGTCCGGGCCGAGCGGGGCGAGCAGCTGGTGGCGCTCGTAGATCAGCGGCGCCCGGGCGCTGTCGGCCAGCTCGAACTCGTTGGTCATCGTCAGCGCGCGCGTCGGGCAGGCCTCGATGCACAGGCCGCAGAAGATGCAGCGCAGGTAGTTGATCTGGTAGACGCGGCCGTAGCGCTCCCCCGGGCTGTAGCGCGCACCCGGGATGTTGTCGGCGGCCTCGACGTAGATCGCGTCCGCCGGGCAGGCCCAGGCGCACAGCTCGCAGCCGATGCACTTCTCCAGGCCGTCGGGATAGCGGTTGAGCTGGTGGCGGCCGTGGAAGCGCCGTGCCGTGGGGCGCTTGACCTCGGGGTACTCAGTGGTCGCCACCTTGCGGAACATGGTGGCGAAGGTGACCCCGAAGCCGGCCACGGGCGCGAACATCTGCTCGACGATCCCGGGCTCCTTCTTGCCGCCGCGCGGGTCGGTCCTCGGCCCACCCGTCGCCGGGGCGTCCGCGGACTCCCGGCGGCTCGGGGTGGTCGGGTCGGTCTGGTCAGCCACGGCGCTCCTCCGGTGTGGTCTGGTCGGTGTCGGCCGCGCCCGAGGTGGTGCTCGCGGGGACGGGGCGGGCGGCCTCGATCCCGGTGCGCGGCTCGATGAGCTTCTGGCCCGGCAGCGGCGGCACGGGGAAGCCCTGCGCGAAGGGGTCGACCTCCGGCGGCACCGCCTGCTGCGCCTCGCGCTCGGCCAGGGCGCGCTGGGCGGCCCGGTCCCACAGGAAGATGCCGAGCAGGACGAAGACGCCGATGATGACCAGCGTCGCCACCACGCTCCAGCGGCCCTCGCCGAAGTAGCCCTCCTGCGCGGCGCGGATCATCATCACCGCGACCACCCAGGCCAGCGACAGCGGGATGAGGATCTTCCACCCCAGCTTCATGAACTGGTCGTAGCGCACCCGCGGCAGCGAGCCGCGCAGCCACACGAAGAACCAGATGAACAGCCACATCTTCAGGGTGAACCAGAGCAGGCCCCACCAGCCCTGGTCGAAGAACCCGTCGAAGAGGGTGTTCAGCGGCCACGGCGCGTGCCAGCCGCCCAGGAAGAGCGTGGTGGCCAGGGCCGAGACGGTGAACATGTTGATGTACTCGCCGAGGAAGAACATCGCGAACTTCATCGAGGAGTACTCGGTGTGGAAGCCGCCGCCGAGCTCGCCCTCACCCTCGGCCAGGTCGAAGGGCAGGCGGTTGGTCTCGCCGACCATCGTGACGACGTAGACGACGAAGCTGAAGAACAGCGGGATGACGTACCACGACGGGATCCCCAGGAACCAGGTCTGCGACTGGGCCTCGACGATCTGGCTGGTCGACATCGAGCCGGCGAAGAGGAAGACGGCGACCAGCGACAGACCCATCGCGATCTCGTAGGAGATGACCTGGGCGGTCGAGCGCAGCCCGCCGAGCAGCGGGTAGGTGGAGCCGGAGGACCAGCCGGCCAGCACGAAGCCGTAGGCGCCGACACCGGCGACGGCGAGCACCAGCAGCACCGCGACCGGGGTGTCGGTCAGCTGCAGCGGCGTGGTGTGGCCGAACATGTTCACCGGCCCGCCCAGCGGGATGATCGCGAAGGACACGAACGCCATCGAGGCCACGATGAGCGGGGCGGCGAAGTACATCACCACGTCCGCGTTGCGGGGCCGGATGTCCTCCTTGAGGAAGAGCTTGATGCCGTCCGCCAGGGTCTGCAGGATGCCCAGGGGCCCGAACCGGTTGGGGCCGGGGCGCTGCTGCATACGCCCGATGACGCGGCGCTCGAACCAGATGACGATGACCATCGAGAGCATCACGTAGACGAACAGGAACAGCGCCTTGACCAGCGACAGCCACACCGGGGTGTCGCTGAAGTCGGCCACCGGCTCGTCCGCCGTGAGCAGCACCGGTCCCGCCGGCAGCGCGGCGACCAGGTCGGGGTATGCCGTGAGCAGGCTCATCCTTCACCTCGCGTGATCGTGACGACGGCTCCCGCGTCGACGCCGAGCGTCGCGCGGACCGCCGAGCCGACGGAGTTGGTCGGCACCCAGACGACGCCGTCGTGCATGGCGGTGACCGCCACCGGCAGGACGATCTCGCCGCGCTCGGTGGAGACCCGCACCAGGTCGTCGTCGACGACGCCGAGCGACCCCGCGGTGGCGGCGGAGACGCGGGCGACCGGGCGCGCCGCGGTGCCGGCCAGGAACGGCTCGCCGTCCTGCATCGACCCGGCGTCCAGCAGGTGGTGCCAGGTGGCCAGCACCGCCTCCCCCTCGCCGGGGGTGGCCGGTCCGGCCGCGGCGACCTGCGGCGCCGCCGGACGGGTGCCGGTGGTGCCGAGTTCGGTGATCTCGCGGCGGACGTCGTGGACGCTCTCGGTGCCCAGCGCCACGCCCATGGCCGCCGCCAGCCGGTGCAGCACCACGTGGTCGGCGTCGGCGGAGGAGGCCAGCGCCTGCTCGAAGGGTCGCAGGCGGCCCTCCCAGTCGGCGTAGGCGCCCGCCTTCTCGGCGTGCGGGGCGACCGGGAGGATCACGTCGGCGTACTCGTGCACGTCGGTCTCGCGCAGCTCGAGGGAGACCACGAAGGCGCGGGCGAGCGCCTCGCGCGCCAGCTGCGGGTCCGGCAGGTCGTCGATCTCCACCCCGCCGACCACCAGCGCGGCCAGCTCGCCACGGGCGGCGGCCTCCAGCATCGCGGTGGTGTCCCGCCCGGGCGTGGCGGGCAGGTCCCCGCCGCCGCTCCAGAGGGCCGCGACCTCACGCCGGGCGGCCTCGTCGCCGACGAGCCGGCCGCCGGGGAGGAGGGTGGGCAGCGTGCCGACCTCGACCGCGCCGCGCTCGCCGGCGCGACGTGGCACCCAGGCCAGGGCCGCACCGGTCAGCTCGGCCAGGGCCGCGGCGGCGGAGAGCGCGCCCGGCACGGTGGCCAGGCGCTCGCCGACGAGGATGACCGAGCCGTCGCCGAGGGCGTCGGCCGCGGCGGTGTACTCGTTGGGGTCGCCGACCGGCTCGACCGGTCCGTC
Organism: Acidobacteriota bacterium; assembly: GCA_003577095.1. GTDB lineage: Bacteria > Actinomycetota > Actinomycetes > Actinomycetales > Dermatophilaceae > Ornithinicoccus. The sequence goes on along the minus strand of QEUR01000140.1, from coordinate 9,574 downwards.
GGTGGGCCGTCCCGCGCCGCTGCGCCGGCGCTCGCCGAGGGCGCCGAGGACCTCGGCCTCGGTGCCCGGCGCGGACGCGAGCAGGGTGCCGCCCATCTTGGTCAGGCCGCGGGTGGCGAAGGGCGCCACCGAGAACACCTGCGTCTTGTTGCGGCGCATCGCCTTGCGCAGGCGCAGGAAGACGATCGGGCTCTCCTCCTCCGGCTCCAGGCCGACGAGGAGGACCGACGTCGCGTGCTCGAGCGTCTCGTAGCGCACGCCGACCACGCTGGAGGCGAGGAAGTCGGCCTCCTCCGCGCTGTGCGGGCGGGCCCGGTGGTCGACGTCGTTGGTGCCGAGGGCGACCCGGGCGAGCTTGGCGTAGGCGTACGCGTCCTCGACGGTGACCCGGCCGCCGGTGAGGACGCCGACGCCCCCGGCCGCGGTCGCCGCCGCCAGGCCGCGGGCCGCCTCCTCGTAGGCGCGGCGCCAGGGCACGACCGCGTACTCGCCGTCGGCCTCGCGGACCACGGGGTCGCGCAGCCGGTCGGGCTGGGTCGCGTAGGTGAAGGCCCAGCGGCCCTTGTCGCAGTTCCACTCCTCGTTGACCTGCGGCTCGTCCAGCGCCATCCGGCGCAGCACGGTGCCGCGGCGGTGGTCGGTGCGGACGCCGCAGCCGGAGGCGCAGTGCTCGCAGACGCTCGGGGTCGAGACGAGGTCGAAGGGGCGGGACCGGAAGCGGTAGGCCGAGCCGGTGAGGGCACCGACCGGGCAGATCTGGACGGTGTTGCCGGAGAAGTAGCTCTCGAAGGGCTTCTCCTCGTAGATGGCGACCTGCTGCAGCGCGCCGCGCTCGGCCATCACGATGAACGGGTCGCCGGCGATCTCGTCGGAGAACCGGGTGCAGCGGGTGCACAGGATGCACCGCTCGCGGTCGAGCAGCACCTGGGCCGAGATGTTGATCGGCTTGGGGTAGGTGCGCTTGACGTCGTCGAAGCGGGAGGTCGGTCGGCCGTTGGACATCGCCTGGTTCTGCAGCGGGCACTCGCCGCCCTTGTCGCAGACGGGGCAGTCCAGCGGGTGGTTGACCAGCAGGAACTCGATCTGACCGTGCTGCGCCTTGTCGGCGACCGGGCTGGTGTGCTGGGTCTTGACGACCATCCCGGGCGTGGCGACCGTCGCGCAGGACGGCTGCGGCTTGGGCATCGACCGCAGGTTGCCCTCGCGGTCCGGGGTGGCCACCTCGACCAGGCACTGCCGGCACGAGGCGATGGGGTCCAGCAGCGGGTGGTCGCAGAAGCGCGGGATCTGCACGCCGATCTGCTCGGCGGCGCGGATGACCAGCGTGCCCTCGGGGACGCTGACCTCGACGTCGTCGATCGTCAGCGTGATCTTCTTGACGTCCGGGTCGGTCGGGATCTCGGCGTCGCCGCCCTCGGTCACGGCGTTGCCGCCGGCGGCGGGAGAGGTGTTGACGGTCATGCGGACAGCGTCTCCTTCGCGAACAGCGTCGAGCGCTCGGGCGGGAACAGCTCGTGCCACGGGGTGTGCATGCCGGCCTCGAACTCCTCGCGGAAGTACTTGATGGCCGAGACGATCGGGCTCGTCGCGCCGTCGCCGAGGGCGCAGAACGCGCGGCCCAGGATGTTGTCGCAGATGTCGTCGAGCTTCTCGATGTCGCCCGGGAGCCCGCGGCCCTGCTCCAGGCGCAGCATGATCTGCTTGAGCCAGTAGGTGCCCTCCCGGCAGGGGGTGCACTTGCCGCACGACTCGTGCGCGTAGAAGTCGGTCCAGCGGGAGACCGCGCGGACCACCGAGGTGGTCTCGTCGAAGATCTGCAGCGCGCGGGTGCCGAGCATCGAGCCGGCGCTGGCGACCGACTCGAAGTCGAGCGGGACGTCCAGGTGCTCGTCGGTCAGCAGCGGCGTGGACGACCCGCCGGGGGTCCAGAACTTCAGCCGGTGCCCCTCGCGGACGCCGCCGGCCATCTCGAGCAGCTCGCGCAGCGTGATGCCCAACGGCGCCTCGTACTGCCCGGGCCGGGTGACGTGCCCGGAGAGGCTGAAGATGCCGAAGCCGGTCGACTTCTCGGTGCCCATGTCGGCGAACCAGTCGGCGCCGTGCAGCACGATCGGCGGGACCGAGGCGATGCTCTCCACGTTGTTGACCACGGTCGGCCGGGCGTACAGGCCGGCGACGGCGGGGAACGGAGGCTTGAGGCGGGGCTGGCCGCGACGACCCTCGAGGGAGTCCAGCAGCGCCGTCTCCTCGCCGCAGATGTAGGCGCCCGCGCCGGCGTGGACGGTGATGTCCAGGTCGAAGCCGGAGCCGAGGACGTCCTTGCCGAGGTACCCGGCCTCGTAGGCCTCCTCGACCGCGCGCATCAGCCGGCGGTACACGTGCACCGTCTCGCCGCGGAGGTAGATGAAGGCGTGCTCGCAGCCGATGGCGTAGCTGGTGATGATCATGCCCTCGACGAGGAAGTGGGGGGCGGCCATCAGCAGCGGGATGTCCTTGCAGGTGCCCGGCTCGGACTCGTCGGCGTTGACGACGAGGTAGCGCGGACCGCCGTCCGGCGGCGGGAGGAAGCCCCACTTCATACCCGTGGGGAACCCGGCGCCGCCACGGCCGCGCAGGCCGGAGTCCTTGGTGGCCTGCACGAGCTCCTCGGGCGAGAGGTCGAGGGCGGCGCGCAGCGCCCGGTAGCCCTCGTTCGCCTCGTAGGTCTGCAGGGTCCAGGACTGCGGGTCGTCCCAGAACTTGGTCAGGATCGGGGTCAGCTGCGTGCTCACTGGCCGTCCTCCTTGGTCTGCGGCAGCTCGTCCGGCTCGTTGGGGACGTTGGTCGAGTCGTGGCGGCCGGGCTCCAGGTCCTCGCCGGCGCCGGAGGCCGACGGGTCGGTGCCCTGCTTCGCGCCGCCGTCCGCGCCGGGGGCCGTCCAGCCCTTCTCGCGGGCCAGCCTGGTGCCCTCGACCGACGCGGGGCCGGCGCCCACGCCCTCGTCGGCCAGGCCGTCAGGGAAGCCCGCGAGCACCCGGGAGACGTGCTTGAAGCTGCGGACGTGGGAGGGGCCGCGGGTCGGCGCGACCTGCTCCCCGGCGCGCAGCCGGTCGACGAGCTCCTTGCTCGACTCGGGGGTCTGGTTGTCGAAGAACTCCCAGTTGACCATCACCACGGGGGCGAAGTCGCAGGCGGCGTTGCACTCCAGCCGCTCCAGCGTGATCCTGCCGTCCTCGGTGGTCTCGTCGTGGCCGATGCCCAGGTGCTCGCTGAGCTCGTCGAAGATCTGGTCGCCGCCCATGATCGCGCACAGGGTGTTGGTGCAGACGCCGACGTTGAACTCGCCGTTGGGGTGGCGCTTGTACTGGGTGTAGAAGGTCGCCACGCCGCTGACCTCGGCGGTGGTCAGGTCGAGCAGCTCGGCGCACAGGTGGACGCCGCGGCCGGTGACGTAGCCGTCGACCGACTGGACCAGGTGCAGCAGCGGCAGCAGCGCCGAGCGCTTGTGGGGGTAGCGGGCGATGACCTGCGCCGCGTCGGCGCGCAGCTGCTCCAGCACGTCCGCGGGGTAGGGCTCCTCGGAGGCGTGCAGCGGGGTGAGGTAGTGCAGCGGGGGCTCGGCGAACATCGCCTCCGCGCGCCGCAGCCGCTCCTGCTCGTGGCGCACGGGCGTCGTGCCGTCGCCGGCCACGGTGGCCACCGCGTCGGCGCCGGGGGTGCTCGTGCCCGGAGAGCCCATGTCGTCCGGTCGTTCGCCCACGGTCGCTCCGTTCGTCGCTTCGCTCCGGTTCTCACTCGCTGGCGAGCTCATCGGTCCACGCCTCCCATCACGGGGTCGATCGAGGCGACGGCGACGATGACGTCGGCGACGAGTCCGCCCTCGGCCAGGACCGAGGCCGCCTGCAGGTTGTGGAAGCTGGGGTCGCGGAAGTGCGCCCGGTAGGGGCGGGTGCCGCCCTCGGAGACCACGTGGCAGCCGAGCTCGCCCTTGGGCGACTCGATCGCGGCGTAGGCCTGCCCCGGCGGGACGCGGAACCCCTCGGTGACGATCTTGAAGTGGTGGATCAGGCCCTCCATGGACTCCGCCATGATCTCGCGGATGTGGTCCAGGGAGTTGCCCTGCCCGTCGGCGCCGACGGAGAGCTGGGCCGGCCAGGCGATCTTCTTGTCGGCCACCATCACCGGCTCGCCCTGGCTGGCGCGCAGGCGCTCGATCGCCTGCTCGGCGATCCGCAGCGACTGCCACATCTCGTCGAAGCGGATCACCACGCGGCCGTAGCAGTCGGCGTCCTGACGGGTGACCACGTCGAACTCGTAGGTCTCGTAGCCGCAGTAGGGGTCCGACTTGCGCAGGTCGTGCGGCAGGCCGGTCGAGCGCAGGATCGGCCCGGTGATGCCCAGGGCCATGCAGCCGGCGAGGGAGAGGTAGCCGACGTCCACGGTGCGCGCCTTGAAGACGGGGTTCTCCAGCAGGAGCAGCTCCATCTCGTGGATGCCCTTGCGCAGACCCGGCAGCTCGGACTCGAGCAGGTCGAGGTGCTCGGGCAGCACGTCCTGGGCGACGCCGCCGGGGCGGACGTAGGCGTGGTTCATCCGCAGGCCGGTGACCGCCTCGAAGAAGCGCAGGATCCGCTCGCGCTCCCGGAAGCCGATCGTCATGATCGTCGTCGCGCCCAGCTCCATGCCACCGGTCGCCAGCGCGATCAGGTGGGAGCCGATGCGGTTGAGCTCCATCATCAGCACGCGGATGTCGTTGGCGCGCTGGGGGATCTGGTCGGTGATGCCGAGCAGCTTCTCGACGCCGAGGCAGAAGGCGGCCTCGTTGAAGATCGGGGTCAGGTAGTCCATCCGGGTGCAGAACGTGGTGCCCTGCGTCCAGGTGCGGAACTCCATGTTCTTCTCGATGCCGGTGTGCAGGAAGCCGATGCCCGCGCGCGCCTCGCGCACGGTCTCGCCGTCCAGCTCCAGCACGAGGCGCAGCACGCCGTGCGTCGAGGGGTGCTGCGGACCCATGTTGACCACGATCCGCTCGGCACCGAGCGCGGCGACCTCGGTCGCCAGCTCGTCCCAGTCGCCGCCCTGGACGGTGAAGACGCCCTCGTCGTCGACGGAGTCGGCCGTCTCGCCCTGGTCGTAGAGGTCGTGGGTGTCCTCGACGTGCTCGGCACCCTCGTCGGCCATGGTGCCCGTCGTGGTGGGGTCGCTGCTGGTCACGTGTAGCTCCTCCGCTGGTCGGGGGCGGGGACGGTGGCGCCCTTGTACTCCACCGGGATGCCGCCGAGCGGGTAGTCCTTGCGCTGGGGGTGGCCGGGCCAGTCGTCCGGCATGAGGATGCGGGTCAGGCCGGGGTGGCCCTCGAAGACGATCCCGAACATGTCGTAGGTCTCCCGCTCGTGCCAGTCCAGCCCGGGGTAGATCGACACCGAGGACGGGATGCGCGGGTCGTCGTCGGGGCAGGTCACCTCGAAGCGCACCCGGCGGCTGCCGTTGGTGATCGACACGAAGTGGTAGACCGCGTGCAGCTCGGCGCCGGTCTGCTGCGGCCAGTGCACGCCAGAGACGCCGCTGGCCAGCTCGAAGCGCAGCCGGGCGTCGTCGCGCAGCGGGCGCAGCAGCTCGAGCAGCTGCTCGCGGCGCACGTGCAGGGTGAGCTCGCCGCGGTCCACGACGACCCGCTCGACCCCGGCCTCGAAGGCCTCGGGGGCGGCGTCCCGGAGGGCGTCGACCACCTCGTCGAAGTAGCTGCCGTAGGGGCGCTCCGAGGCGCCCGGGAAGAGGACGGGCACCTGCAGGCCGCCGTAGCCGGAGGTGTCGTTGCCCAGCGAGGAGCCGAACATGCCCGTGCGGTGGGCGACCTCGACCGGCTCGCCGGGCGTGCCCAGCTCGGCCGGCACCGACCCGCCGCCGCCCTCCTGCGCGTGCGTCGTGTCGACCTTCTGGTCCTCCGTGCGCGTCGGTGCGTTGGCCTCGTCGCGGGTGGTCTCCTGCGCCGGCGGCGTCTTGTCCGGCGTGTCCGGTCCGGTGCTGGTCATCGCGGGAGCAACCCCTTCATCTCGTGCGTCGGCACGGCCTGCAGGGCGGCGGCCTCGGCCGCGCGGGCGGCCTGCTCGCGGTTGACGCCGAACTTGAACTCCCGGATCTGGCGCTGCAGCTCCATGATCGCGTTGAGCAGCATCTCGGGCCGGGGCGGACAACCGGGCAGGTAGACGTCGACGGGCACGATGTGGTCGACGCCCTGGACGATCGCGTAGTTGTTGAACATCCCGCCGGAGCTGGCGCAGACACCCATGGAGATGACCCACTTGGGGTTGGGCATCTGGTCGTAGACCTGCCGCACGACGGGAGCCATCTTCTGCGACACGCGGCCGGCCACGATCATCAGGTCGGCCTGGCGGGGGGTCGCCGCGAAGCGCTCCATGCCGAAGCGCGCGATGTCGTAGTCGGGGGTCCCGACCGCCATCATCTCGATCGCGCAGCAGGCCAGGCCGAAGGTCGCCGGCCACACCGAGAACTGGCGCATCTGGCCGGCCAGCCCCTCGACCGTGGTCAGCATGATTCCGCCGGGAATCTTGTCCTCAAGACCCATGGGTCTCACACCATCCTTTCGCCGGACCGGGAGGCTCCCGGGACTGCCGGCACCACGTCATACCCGATGGTCAGTCCCACTCCAGACCGCCCCGGCTCCACTCGTAGACGAACGGCACGGAGACGACCACCAGGAACAGCAGCATCGCCAGCACCGAGAAGAGCCCGACCTGGTCGAAGGCGACCGCGAACGGGTAGAGGAAGAGCACCTCGACGTCGAAGACGATGAACAGCATCGCCGTCAGGTAGTACTTGATGGGCACCCGGCCGCCCTCGTGCGCCTGGGGGGTGGGCTGGATGCCGCACTCGTAGGCCTCGGACTTGGCGCGGTTGTACTGCTGGCGACCCAGCAGCCCGCCGCCGAAGACCGACCCGAACGCGAACAGGACGCCGAAGGCCAGGAAGAAGAGGACCGGCAGATAGGGGTGGTAGTCCATCAGAGCCTGGACTCCTTTCGGGTGGTGCTCGGCGCCGTGCACGCGGGGTCGGGGGTCGGACGCGTGCCCAGCCTAGTCGGCCATGGTGCTTTCATGCCGCAGGAGTCATCCGGGTCAGCGCGTTGATGACGCGGTCGTCCAGACCGCCGCCGCGCTCCTGCGGGAGGTTCGCCATGATCTTCAGCAGCAGCCGCATGAGGGCCTTGCGGGGCAGGCCGTACTTGACCGCCAGCCGCATGACCTCGGGCTTGCCGATGAGGGTGGCGAAGTGGCGCCCGAGCGTGTAGTAGCCGCCGAGCGAGTCCTTCATGGCCGCAGGGTAGGACCGCAGCACGGCCTCGCGCTCGCCGGGCGTCGGGCGGGCCAGGGCGGAGGCGACGATCTCGGCCGAGCGCCGGCCGGCCTCCATCGCCTCGGCGATGCCCTCGCCGTTGAACGGGTTGACCATGCCGCCGGAGTCGCCGACCAGCAGCAGGCCCCGCTCGTAGAGGGGCTGGCGGTTGAAGCACATCGGCAGGGCGGCGCCGCGGACCGGGCCGATCTGGGTGTCCTCGCCCATCCCCCACTCCTCCGGCATGCCGTCGACCCAGCGCCGCAGCACGTCGCGGTAGTCGAAGGTGCCGAAGGCCTCGGAGGTGTCCAGGATGCCCAGGCCGACGTTGGCGGTGCCGTCGCCGAGCGGGAACATCCACCCGTAGCCGGGCATGAGGACGTCCTCCCCCTGGTCGTCCTTGGTCCACAGCTCCAGGTGGGACTCGATGTAGTCGTCGTCGTGCCGCGGGGTGCGGTAGTAGGTGCGCACGGCCACGCCCATCGGGCGGTCGTCGCGCTTGGGGCGGTCCATCGACAGCGACAGCCGGCTGGAGTTGCCGTCCGCGGCCACGACGACCGGCGCGCGGAACTCCCGACGCTCCTTGGTGGCGCGCCCGTCGGGGCCCATCACCTTGGCGGTGACGCCGCAGATGTGGCCGCGGTCGTCGAGCACCGGGCCCTGGACGTTCATGCCCTCGAGCAGCCGGGCTCCCCGCGTGGCCGCGTGTCGGGCGAGGGTCTCGTCGAGGTCCATCCGGGTGCGGACCAGGCCGTAGGCCGGGAAGGTCTCGCTGCCGGGCCAGTCCAGCTCCATCCGCACGCCGCCGCCGAGGATCCGCAGGCCCTTGGTGCGGTGCCAGCCCTCCTCCTCGCGGATCGGCACGCCGAGGTTGATCAGCTCGCGCACCGCGCGGGGTGTGAGGCCGTCGCCGCAGACCTTGTCGCGGGGGAAGGACGCCTTCTCCAGGAGCAGCACGTCCAGTCCGTGCCCGGCCAGGTAGGCGGCGGTGGCGGAGCCTCCCGGGCCCGCTCCGACGACGATGACGTCGGCGGTCTCGACCTGTCCACTCACGGTGTCTGCGCCTCGCTTGTGCCAACCTTCACGAACTCGGGTCAGTCTAGGACCTTCGTCGAATTAGGTCACGCCGTCCTGGCTGAATCTGTCCCGGCCGACCGGCTCAGCGTCGGAGGACCTCGCCCAGCACCAGCGGCCGTCCGGCGCGGACCTCCAGCGCCGCGCACTGGGCGAGGAAGAGCTCGGCGCAGGCCAGCGCGTCGGTCAGCGCGGAGTGCGCGCGGTAGCGGGGCAGCCGGTGCCTGGCCCGGCAGGCGTCGAGGCGCAGGGCCCCCTCGCGCGCGTGCTCCTCCGTCCCCGTCAGCCGTTGCTCCAGGGTGACCGTGTCGACGACCTGCAGCGGCACGGTGGCGCCCCACACCCTCCGGCAGGCCGCGGCGAGGAAGGCGGTCTCGACGCCGGCGTGGTGGGCCAGCAGGACGCGCCGCCGCTGCCCGGTGAGGGTATGGAGCAGCGCGGGCAGCACCTCCTCCACCGGGGGCGCTCCGGCCAGGTCGTCGTCGGTCAGCCCGTGGACGGTCGCCGACTCCCCGACCTCGCCGGCCGGACGCACCCGCCGGTGCCGTGCCCCCTCCAGGTGGACCTCACCGCCGGAGACGGGCACCGAGCCGACCGCGAGGATCTCGTGCCGGCGCACGGCGAGCCCGCTCGTCTCCAGGTCGACGGCGACGAGCTCGACCTGGGCCAGGGGCGTGCCCGCCGGCCACGGCGGGGCGGCGGCGAGCTCGGCGAGGGGCCCGGGCGGCGGGGTGCGCCGCAGCAGGTCGCGCAGCGCCACCTCAGGGCACCTGGGGCAGGCGGGTGGACGGGCCGTGCTGGGCGGTCCGCACGATCTGGAAGGCGTCGCGCAGGTGGCGCCGGTCCATGCTGCTCAGCCGCGCCGGGTCGATGTGGTTGTCCGGGCGCAGGCCCTGGCGCACCTGCTGGGTCTGGTGGCGCAGCCGCAGGTAGGACATCAGCTCGAAGGCGTCGCCCAGGTCGCGCGCGGACTCCTCCGAGATGAGGCTGCGGCCCCGCGCCGCGGCCAGCCGCTCGGCGGTGTTGAGCGTCAGCGACCCCGCGCGCAGCGCCCCGACCCGCGCCAGCTGGACGACCGCGGCGATCCCGTGCTTGATGTCCAGGGTGTCCCGGTGCTCCCCGGCGTCCTCGAGGACGAAGCTGCGGAAGAAGCCGATCGGCGGCCGCA
>QEUR01000139.1 GCA_003577095.1 Acidobacteriota bacterium | reverse complement strand
GTGATCCGCATCATCGCGTCGTCGACCGGGTTGACCAGCGTGTAGAGCGGCTGGCCGTTGCCCCTGACGATGACGAAGTCGGGCACGGACCCGGCCCGGAACGTCACCTCGCCGCGGACCAGGTCGTGGAAGGTGATGTCCTCGTCGGGCATCCGCAGGCGCAGCACCGGCTCGCGCCCCTCCGCCCGGTATGCCGCGCGCTGCTCCTCGGTCAGCTCGCGGTCGTGGTTGTCGTAGCCCAGCTTGGGGTCGCGGCCGGCCGCCCGGTGGCGCTCCTCGACCTCCTCCGGCGTCGAGTAGGACTCGTAGGCCAGCCCGGCCTCCAGCAGCCGGCGGGCCACCTCGTCGTGGTGGTGCCGGCGCTCGCTCTGGCGGTAGGGGCCGTAGTCGCCGCCCACGCCGGGCCCCTCGTCGTAGTCCAGCCCCAGCCAGTCCAGCGCATCGACCAGCTGGGCGGCCGACTCCTCGCTGTCCCGGGCCACGTCGGTGTCCTCGATCCGGAAGACCAGCGTGCCGCCGTGGTGGCGGGCGAAGGCCCAGTTGAACAGCGCCGTGCGGGCCATGCCCACGTGCGGGAGACCGGTCGGGCTGGGCGCGAACCGGACCCGCACGTCGGCACCGGTGACCTCGGCGTCCTCGGTCGGTGAGGCGGGAGCAGGGTGAGTCGTCATGGTGCCTGCAGGATACTGGCCGCTCAGCCGGCCATCAGCGCGGCGGTGACCGACTCCTGCAGCCAGGAGAGGAAGTCGTAGTAGGCCATCTTCTGCGCGGTGCCCGGGTCGACCTCGACCTCCCCGGCGAGCATCGCCTCGAGCTCCTGGTGGAGCCGCTCCGAGTCCTCGTCGGTGCGCAGCCCCAGCCGCTCCCCCAGGATGAGACGCGCGTCGGTCAGGGCGATCGCCAGCGCCCGGGCCTGGTCGAGGTCGATCTCCAGCAGCGGCGGCTCGGCCGCGGCCAGCGCGGCGAGCGCGGTGCTGATCGTGGCCGCCTTGCGCCGGCGCAGACCGTGCTCGGTGAGCCGGCGGAACTCGGCCGCCTGCTCGGCGTCGTCCCGGGAGGCCGGCGGCAGCAGCCTGGCCAGCGCCGGGTCGCTCGGCTCCTCGGGGTCGGCCTCGTCGCCGAGGCCCTCCACCAGGTCGAGGAAGGGGTCCCCGGTCTCCTCGCGCTCCGGGGCGACGAACGCGCGGGTCAGCTCCAGGACGTGGGCCACGACCTGGATCTCCTCGGCGTCGAAGGTGGCCACGAGGCGCTGGCCCCGCCGACGGAAGGTGGACGCCATACCCTCAGTCGTCCTTCTGGAAGGTGGCCCACAGGCCGTAGCCGTGCATCGCCTCGGTGTCGGCCTCGCACTTCTCCCGGGTCCCTGTCGAGACGACCGCCCGCCCCTTGGTGTGCACGTCCATCATCAGCGCCTCGGCCCGCGCCCGCGGGTAGCCGAAGTGGGTCTGGAAGACCCAGGTGACGTAGGACATCAGGTTGACCGGGTCGTTCCAGACCAGCGTCACCCAGGGGACGTCGGCCTCCGGGCGGTCGAGGACCCCGACCGCGCCCTTCTCCTCGGGCGTGGTCTGCGGGCCGGCGGGCGGCGCTGGCGGCTGGGGGGCGTCGACGGGCACAGGTCCACTCTAGGCAGGCCGCACTACGCTGGTCACCGTGAACGGGAGCACCGCCCTGCTGACGGACCACTACGAGCTGACGATGGTCCAGGCCGCCCTGGCCAGCGGGCACGCCGACCGGCGCTGCGTCTTCGAGGCCTTCGCCCGGCGGCTGCCCGACGGGCGCCGCTACGGCGTGGTGGCCGGCACCGGCCGGGTGCTGGAGGCGCTGCGCGACTTCCGCTTCGGGGACGCCGAGCTGGAGTTCCTCCGCGAGCGCGGCGTCGTCGACGCGCGCACGCTGGAGTGGCTGGCCGGCTACCGGTTCTCCGGCGACGTGTGGGGGTATGCGGAGGGCGAGGTCTACTTCCCCGGCTCGCCGCTGCTCGTGGTCGAGTCGACCTTCGCCGAGGGCGTGGTCCTGGAGACCCTCGTGCTCTCGGTGCTCAACCACGACTCGGCGGTCGCCTCCGCCGCCTCGCGGATGACCGCCGCGGCCGGCGACCGCCCGTGCATCGAGATGGGCTCGCGGCGCACCCACGAGGAGTCGGCGGTGGCGGCGGCGCGGGCGGCCTACATCGCCGGCTTCGGGTCGACGTCCAACCTCGAGGCCGGGCGGCGGCACGGCATACCGACGGCCGGGACGGCGGCCCACTCCTACACGCTGCTGCACGACGACGAGCGCACCGCCTTCGCCAACCAGCTGGCCAGCCTGGGGCTGGGCACGACCCTGCTGGTCGACACCTACGACGTGCCGGGCGCGGTCGAGCTCGCGTTCGAGCTCGCGGGCCCGGAGCTGGGCGCCGTGCGGCTGGACTCCGGCGACCTGGTCGAGCAGGCGCACGAGGTGCGCGCCCAGCTGGACCGGCTCGGGGCGACCAGCACCAGGATCGTGGTGACCTCCGACCTGGACGAGCACGCGATCGCCGCGCTGCAGGCCGCGCCGGTGGACAGCTACGGGGTGGGCACCAGCGTCGTGACCGGCGCCGGGCACCCGGCGGCGGGCATGGTCTACAAGCTGGTGAGCCGGGAGAACGGGTCGGGCGTCATGGAGGGGGTGGCCAAGGCGAGCAAGGACAAGACGTCGGTGGGCGGGCGCAAGTTCGCCCTCCGTCGCCGCTCCCCCGACGGGGTCGCGGAGGCCGAGATCGTCGGCATCGACGAGCGCCCCGAGGACGACGGCGACGACCGCGCGCTGCTGGTGCCGCTCGTCGAGCACGGCGAGGTCGTGGCCACCACGGACGCGCGCTCGGCCCGCGAGCACCACGCGATGGCGCGCGCCGAGCTGCCGCGCCCCGCGCTGCGGCTCTCCCACGGCGAGCCGGCGATCCCCACCACCTACCTGGACGACTGGAGCTGAGGATGAGCAGGGCCCTGATCATCGTCGACGTGCAGAACGACTTCTGCGAGGGCGGCTCGCTCGCCGTCGACGGCGGCACCGCGGTCGCCACCGGCGTCGGCGAGCACCTGCGCGGGCACGGGCAGGACTACGCGGCCGTCGTGGCTACCGCGGACTGGCACGTCGACCCGGGCGACCACTGGTCGGACGAGCCGGACTACCGCACCTCCTGGCCGGTGCACTGCGAGGCGGGCACGCCGGGCGCGGAGTTCCGCGCCGAGCTCGCCCCCGCCCTCGGGCACGTGCAGGCCGTCTTCCGCAAGGGCGAGCACGAGGCCGCCTACAGCGGCTTCGAGGGCGTGACCGAGGAGCACGGACGGCGCACCGGCCTGGCCGAGTGGCTGCGCGAGCGCGAGGTGCGCGAGGTCGACGTGGTCGGGATCGCCACCGACCACTGCGTGCGCGCCACCGCCCTGGACGCGGTCCGGGAGGGCTTCGCCGTCACCGTCCTGCTCGACCTGGTCGCCGGCGTCGCCCCGGACACCACCGAGGCGGCGCTCGCCGAGCTGCGGGAGGCGGGCGTCGCGCTGGCGCGGGGCGGCGACGACGCCTGAGGCCCCACCAGGCACTCACGTACCTGTCTTGCAGAGAACTCGTGATGCATCCCGAGTTCTCTGCAACGTCGGTGCGCGAGTGGGCCGGGTTCAGCTGGTCGAGAAGACCTCGCCCTCGCCCGGCTGCCCGCCGCCGGCCAGCCCTCGGCCCCAGGACCCGGCGTAGCGGCCGTCGTCGACCGCCCGGCCCGCCTCGCCGAGCTCGAGCGCCCGGAAGGTGTCGACCATGACGGCCAGCTCGTCGAAGTAGTCGACCCCGATCGACTTCTCGGTCGCGCCGGGCTGCGGCCCGTGCGCGTGGCCGCCGGGGTGCACCGAGATCGAGCCCTTGCCGATGCCCGAGCCCTTGCGCGCCTCGTAGTCGCCGTCGACGTAGAACATGATCTCGTCGGAGTCGACGTTGGAGTGGTAGTAGGGCACCGGGATCGACAGCGGGTGGTAGTCGACCTTGCGCGGCACGAAGTTGCACACCACGAAGTTGTGGCCCTCGAAGACCTGGTGGACCGGCGGCGGCTGGTGCACCCGCCCGGTGATGGGCTCGAAGTCGGAGACGTTGAAGACGTAGGGGTAGAGGCAGCCGTCCCAGCCCACGACGTCGAACGGGTGGTAGGGGTAGGTGTAGACCGTCCCGACCAGGCCGCCGCTGCTGTGCTCGCCGCCGCCGCGGTGCTTGATGTAGACGTCGGTGCGCTCCCCGGGGTCGGCGCCGACGTCCTCGGCGAGCAGCGGCCCGTCCGGCCCGCGCAGGTCCCGCTCGCAGTACGGCGCGTGCTCCAGCAGCTGGCCGAAGCGGGACAGGTAGCGCCTGGGCGGGCCGATGTGGCTGTTGCCCTCGATGACGTAGACGCGCAGCGGCTCCGAGTAGTGCGGATGCCCCTCCGCGTAGGGGATCCAGCGGTGGGTGGTCGCCCGCGGGATGACCACGTAGTCCCCCTCCCCCACCTCGAACGCCCCGAAGACGGTCTCCACCCGGGCGCCGCCGCGCTCGACGTAGAGGCACTCGTCGCCGATGCCGTTGCGGTAGTAGGGGCTGGGCGTGTCGGCGACCACGTAGAGGAGCCGCACATCGCCGTTGCCCAGGACCAGCCGGCGCCCGGTCACCACGTCGACGCCGGTCTGCAGCGTCGGGGTGCCGTCCTCGTCCCGCGACTCGACGAAGAGGTCGTGCAGCTTCAGGTGCCGCGGCAGCAGCGGGTGGTTGGGCACGGTCGACATGTCGCCCAGGTCCCACACCCGCGCGTCGGCGATCGCCGAGGGGATGTTGCGGTGGTATAGCAGGCTGGAGTCGCTGGAGAAGCCCTCCTCCCCCATCAGCTCCTCGTAGTAGAGGTTGCCCTGCTCGTCGCGGTGCTGGGTGTGCCGCTTGGGCGGGACGTCGCCGACGCTGCGGTAGTACGCCATGGAGGACTCCGATTCTCTCTTCAGGTGCGGTCCGGTCCGACGGCGCCGCCGTCCGCATAGCGGACGGCGACGTCCTCTCTCCTGTCACGATGCAGTAGCGTGCCGGGCATGTCAACGCCGCCGGCGCCGCGCTCGCTCTTCCACCGCTGGATCGACGACGCGGCCGTCTTCCCGCCCGGCAGCGCCACCGTCCCGGACGCCTGGTCGGCGCACCTCGCGCTCCGCGCCGGCCGGTATGCCGACCTGCTGGGTCCGCTCCTCGTCGGCACCTCGGGCGCGCGGGAGCTGGTCGCGACGGCCGCGGGGCGGCCCCCGGCCGAGGACGCCGAGACCGGCGCCGGTCAGGGGGCGCAGCCGGTCGACGTGGGCCTCGTCGCCCGGGCCGGCACGCCGGTGGAGGATCTGGTCGACGCCGTCGGAGCCGTCCGGGGCAGCCCGCACCTGGTGGTCGCCGCGGTCGAGCTCGCCCACGACGAGGAGGGCCGGTGGCGCCGGGCGCTGGAGCTGTGGCCGGACGGGGGCGCCAGGGTGGCGGTGGAGGTGCCCCGCGACCCCGTCGCCCAGCCGGCCGCGCTCGACGACGTCGCGGCAGCCGCCGGCCACAGCCCGGTGGAAGTGCTGGCCAAGCTGCGGACCCAGGCCACCGGGGGCGGACCACCGCCCACGCCACGCGAGCTGGCCGAGTTCCTGCTCGGCGCGCGGTCGCGCGGGCTGCCCCTGAAGCTGACGGGCGGGCTGCACCGCGCCGTCGCGCACGGCGACGAGCACGGCGCCCTCAACGTCCTGGTCGCCGTGCACCACCTGGAGGACGGCGCCGGCCTGCCCGAGCTCGTCGCCACCCTGCAGATGCAGGACGCCGGGTCGCTCGCGGCGCTGGTGCGCGGCCTGGACGAGGACGCCGTGACCGCCCTGCGGGCACGCTTCGTCTCCTTCGGCTGCTGCGGCGTGCTCGACCCGGTCGAGGACCTGGTGGGCCTCGGACTGCTGACCTGACCCCATACCCCCCGACGAAGGAGCACCGCGTGAGCGCGACCGACCTGACCGACCACCCCTTCGGCCTGCACCACCTGCCCTACGGGGCGTTCAGCCTGCCCGGGGACGCCGGGGACGTGCGGTTGGCGGTGCGGGTCGGCGACGAGGCGCTGGACCTGCGTGCCGCCGGGGCGGGGACGCCGTGGGCGGAGGCGCTGCGGGGTCCGACCCTCAACCCCCTCCTCGAGCTCGGGCCGCAGGCCTGGGCCGGGCTGCGCGGCTGGCTCCAGGAGACCCTCGCCGACGACGGCGGGCGCCGGGCGCTCGCCGAGCACCTCCACCCGGTCGACGGGATCCGGCTGCACCTGCCGCTCGAGGTCCGGGACTACGTCGACTTCTACGCCAGCGAGCAGCACGCCACCAACGTCGGGCGCATCTTCCGCCCCGACGGCGACGCGCTGACCCCCAACTGGAAGCACCTGCCGATCGGCTACCACGGCCGCTCCTCCACCGTCGTGGTCAGCGGCACCGACGTGGTGCGCCCCACCGGCCAGCGAAGGGGCAAGGACGACCCGGCACCGGTCTTCGGGCCGAGCGTGCGGCTGGACATCGAGGCCGAGCTCGGCTTCGTCGTCGGTGGCTCCACCCCGGTCGGCTCGCGGGTGACCGTGGACGAGGCCGAGCACCACCTCTTCGGGGTCGCGCTGTTCAACGACTGGTCCGCGCGCGACATCCAGGCCTGGGAGTACGTCCCCCTCGGCCCCTTCCTCGGCAAGTCGTTCGCCTCGTCGGTGGCCGCCTGGGTCACCCCGATGGCCGCGCTCGCCGCCGCGAGGGTGCCGCTGCCCGCGCAGGACCCCGAGCCGCTGCCCTACCTGCTCGGGTCGGGCGGGTCCCTCTTCGGGCTGGACATCACCCTGGAGGTGCGCCTGAACGGCACGGTCGTCTCCCGCCCGCCCTACCGCGGCATGTACTGGTCGCCCACCCAGATGCTGGCGCACCTGACGGTCAACGGGGCCGCGCTGAGCAGCGGCGACCTGTTCGCCTCCGGCACGGTCTCCGGCGACCGGCCCGACCAGCGCGGCAGCCTGCTCGAGCTCACCTGGTCCGGCGCCGAGCCGATCACCCTGGAGGACGGGACCACCCGCACCTTCCTCCAGGACGGCGACACGGTGACGATCACCGCGACCGCACCCGGACCGGGCGGCGCGCCCGTCGGCCTCGCCGAGGTGACCGGGACGGTCCGCCCCGCGGTATGACGTGCGCCCCGCGGGCGGGCGGGCGCCTCAGCGGTGGCGCACGACGTTGGTGCGGGCGACCTTGTCGTGCAGCGCCTGGTTCTTCTCGTCCCAGAGCGGCCACAGGACGTTGAGGAAGTAGACCGGCGTGAAGATGCCGCTGAGCTGGTAGACCAGCCCGCGGAGCAGCGAGGTCCCCCACCCGACGAGGCCGGGCTCGTCGCGCAGTCGCACCCGCAGGCCGAGAGCCAGCTTGCCCAGCGTCCCTCCGAGCAGCTTGACCAGCACCACCTCGTAGACCAGGCCGACGACCCCCACCACCAGCGACCAGGAGCTCAGCCGCTCCAGCAGCTGGGCGGGGGGCTGGGCGGAGAGGTCGGTGGCCCCGGTGGCCCAGTCCAGGTAGTCGGTCCACACGCCCGGCACGAGCTGGTTGGCCACCAGGCCGCCCACCACGGCGATCAGGATGCCGTCCAGGATCCGCGCGCCGACGCGCCGCCACCAGCCGGCGAGCGGCTGGCCGTCGGGCGTGGTCGGCGCCTGGAGGTGCTGGAGCTGCTGGCCGCCGGGCATCGGCTGCCACTGCTGCCCCTGGAAGGGGGGCTGGGTCCCGCCGGCGTAGGGGTTGGTCGGCTCCTGACCGCCCTGCTGCCCATAGCCGTGCTGCGCGTGGGCCTGCCCGTATCCGTGCTGGGCCCCGTCGTGGCCCCCCTGGACGGGCTGCTGCCCGGGAGGCGCGCCCCACGCCTGCTGTGCGGCCTGCCCGGCCTGGTCGAGGCCGGGCTTGCGCTTGGGACTGGTGTGGTCGGTCCACTGGACCCCGTCCCAGTAGCGGAGGTTGTCTGCGTTCTCCGGGTCGTCGTACCACCCTGCTTGCTGGCTCATGGGGCCAACTCTCGCACGGGTCGCCCCCCGCACGCGGAGCCAGGGCACGACGTGGACGGGCGGTGCACCGCTCCGTCGAGGTGCACCGCCCGCCGTCGGGAATGCCTACAGGTTGCCGCGCTTCTCCTGCTCGCGCTCGATCGCCTCGAAGAGCGCCTTGAAGTTGCCCTTGCCGAAGCCGAGCGAGCCGTGCCGCTCGATGA
>QEUR01000138.1 GCA_003577095.1 Acidobacteriota bacterium | reverse complement strand
GAATAGGCTGCCGGTCTGACCGTCGGAGGGGAGGAGAAGGTGTGAGCGTCAGGACGAGCGACCCGCGATCCGGCTCGCCGATCTCGACCATGATGGCGGTGCTGCGCTGCTTCGACAGCGAGCACCGCCATCTGGGGGTCGTCGAGATCGCGGAGCGGACAGGGCTGCACAAGAGCTCGGTCTCGCGTCTAATGACGACCCTGGAGCTGGAGCACCTCGTCGAGCGGGACCCCGTCAACCGTCGTTACAGCCTGGGGCTGGGACTGCTCTCCGTGGCCGGGACGCTCCTGGCCGACCTGGACGTCCGGCGTACGGCCTACCCGGTGCTGATCGAGCTGGCGGCCCGCACCGGGGAGTCGTGCTCGCTCATGGTCTGGTCCGACGACCAGGCCGTCTGCGTCGAGCAGGTGCCGAGCTCGCAGACGATCAAGCACACGACCTCCATCGGCACCGTCTACCGCACCACCGCGAGCTCCTCCGTCCAGGCGCTGCTGGTCGACCGGCCCGAGGCCGCCGTCGACGAGATGCTCGGGCGGGGACTGCTGCGCCTGCAGGGTCACGTCTCGGCACCTGAGCTGCACGCGGCTCTGGAGCAGGTACGGCTTCGTGGGGCGGCCGTCAACGACGGTGCGACCGACCCGGGGGAGGTCGGGGTGAGCGCGCCGGTCGTCGACCACCGTGGGGAGACGGTGGCGGCGGTGCTGGTGGCCGCGCCGCGGTACCGCGTCGACAAGGCCCTGCTGGGGTCCATGGTCCAGGAGTGCATGTGGGCCGCCGGGGTCGTCAGCGCTGCCCTCGGCCATCCGGCCCAGGACCTGGCCGGGATGGCCGAGGCGACCTAGGCCGACGCCTGGCGCAGGGCCGGGCGCAACGGCGGGCGTCGGGCGCGCGTCTCTCAGTCGCCCAGCTCGCGCCGGCGACGCGTGACGAACTCCTCCAGCTCGGCCCGGACCGCGTCGTCCAGGGGCGGCGCCTCGAAGGACTCCAGGCGCTCGCGGCAGACCGCGAGGGCCCGCTCGGAGGTGTCCGGCGCCCCCTTGCCCGTCCACCGCTCGAAGTTGTCCGAGGAGGACAGGAACGGGCGGTAGAAGCAGGTGCGGAAGCGCTCCAGCGTGTGCGCGGCGCCGAGGAAGTGCCCGCCGTGCCCGACCTCGACGTGCGCGTCGAAGGCCAGCGAGGCCTCGTCGATCTCCAGCGGGGCGAACTGCGCCTCGAGCATCTCCTGGATCTGCACGTCCATGACGAACTTCTCGTAGCCGGCGACCAGCCCGCCCTCGAGCCAGCCGGTGCTGTGCATGACGAAGTTGGTGCCCGCCAGGAAGGTCGGGACCATCGTCATCATCGCCTCGTAGCCGGCCTGCCCGTCGGCCAGCTGCGAGGACGTCAGGCCGCCGCCGGTGCGGAAGGGCAGGCCGAGGTGCCGGGCGATCTGCCCGGTCGCCAGCAGGCCGACCGCCGACTCCGGCGTGCCGAAGGTCGGCGAGCCGCTCTGCATGTCGATGGTGGACAGGAAGGAGCCGAAGATCACCGGGCAGCCGGGCCGGATCAGCTGGGCCAGCGCCACGCCCGAGAGCGTCTCGGCGATCTGCTGGACGAGCGTGGCCGGGATCGTCACCGGCGACATGGCTCCCATCAGCAGGAAGGGGGTGAGCACCACGGCCTGGTTGGCCTCGCAGTACTCGAACATCGCCTCGAGCATGCGCTCGTCCCAGCGCATCGGGGAGTTGACGCTGATGATCGAGATCGACACCGGCGTCCTCTCGATCGCCTCCCGGCCGCCGAAGACGATCTCGCTCATCGCGATCGTGTCGCGGGCGTTCTGACCGGAGATGACGTTGCCCATGAAGAACTTGTCGGTCTCGGTCAGCAGCGCGAAGACCATGTCCAGGTGGCGGCTGTCGAGGGGACGGTCGTTGGGCTCGCACATGACGCCCCCCGCGGAGTCGAGCGCGTCGAAGGACTGGGAGAGCCGGGCGAAGTTGACGAAGTCGTCCAGCGTGCCGTCCCGGCGGGTGCCGCCCTCGCGGACGAAGGGCGGCCCGTAGACCGAGGCGAAGGTCATGTGGTCGCCGCCGATGTGCACCGAGCGGTCGGGGTTGCGCGCCTGCACGTCGAACTCCCGCGGGGCCAGGGCCACCTGCTCCAGGACGAACTCGGGGTCCAGGAAGACGGTCTGCCCCTCGACCCGCTGGCCGGCCCTGCGGAAGATCTCCAGGGCGCGGTCCGAGGAGAACTCCACCCCCACCTCGCTGATGAGCCGCCGCCAGCCCCGGTCGAGCTGGTCCATGGCCTCGGCGGAGAGGATCTCGTAGCGGGGCATGCGGTTGACGAACATGGCGGCCTCCTGACGTTGACGAGCCGACGCGAGCGGGCTTAGCATCACATCGTGGGACAACACTCCCACATAGTGGTTTCGGAAGGGAAGCCTCCAGACCGGGACGGCGGTGCACCAGATGGCCAGCAGCGGGACCCAGGCGATCGACCGGGCGGCCGACCTGCTGCGCCGCGTCGTCCAGCACGAGGGCCGGCCCACCGCCGCCGAGCTGACCGTGCAGACCGGCTACGCCCGGTCGACGACCGCGCGGCTGCTCTCGGCGCTCGAGCGCAACCACCTGCTGCGGCGCGAGGCGGGAGGTGGCTGGGCGCCGGGGGCGGTCTTCGAGCAGTACGCCGCGCAGTGGGACGTGCGGGGACGCCTGGTCCGCGCCGCGACGCCGGTGATGGAGGCGCTGAGCGAGGAGACCGGCGAGACGATCAACCTCGGCGTCGGCATGGGCGGCACCGTCGTCCAGGTGGCCCAGGTCGACTCCACGTACCTGCTGGGCAGCCGCGACTGGGTGGGGGTCGACCTGCCCCCGCACACCTCGTCCCTGGGCAAGCTGCTCTACGCGCACGGCGTGATCGACCCGCCGGAGGGGCCGCTGGAGCGGCTGACCGCCCGCACGGTCGGCAGCTGGGCGGAGCTGGCGGGGGAGTTCGAGCAGATCCGGGCCCGGGGCTGGGCGAGCACCGTCGACGAGCTCGAGGTCGGGCTCACCGGTGTGGCCGCCCCCGTGATCGTCGACGGCAGGGTGGTCGCCGGGCTGGGACTGTCCGGTCCCAGCACCCGGCTGGCGCACCGCATACCTGCCGTCGGGGCAGTGGTGGCGGCGCACGCCGCCGACCTCTCGGCACGACTCAGCACCACCGCGAGAAAGGTCCGACATGACGCCGGATGAGGTCCTCCAGGGTCTGTACGACAACACCCTCGTCGGGAACGGCCCTGCCGTGCTCGACCTGACCGACCAGGGGCTCGGCCTCGGCATGGCGCCGGGCACCCTGCTCTTCGACGCGCTCATCCCCGCGCTGGAGGAGGTCGGCGCCCGCTTCGAGCGGGGCGACTTCTTCGTGCCCGAGATGCTCATCGCCGGCAAGGCGATGGCCGGCTCGATGGAGGTGCTGCGGCCGCTGCTGGCCGACACCGGCGTGGAGACCGTGGGCACCTTCGTCATGGGCACGGTCAAGGGCGACGTGCACGACATCGGCAAGAACCTGGTCAACATCATGCTCGAGGGCGCCGGCTTCGAGGTGGTCGACCTCGGCGTGCAGGTGGCGCCGGAGGCCTTCCTCGCGGCGATCGAGAAGCACCAGCCCGACATCGTCGGCTTCTCCGCCTTCCTCACCACGACGATGCCGATGTTCAAGGCCAACATGAACGCCCTGGAGAAGTCCGGCATGCGCGACGACGTGATCGTCATGGTCGGCGGCGCTCCGGTCACCCAGGAGTACGCCGACGTCGTCGGTGCCGACGGCTACGCCGCCGACGCCTCGGCCGCGGTGAAGAAGGCCAAGGCGCTGCTGCAGGCGAGGAAGGCCGCGGTCCCGGCATGACCGCGCCCTCCGCGCCCCGGCGCACGGTGCTGCGCTCGGCCACCCGCGAGGTCGTCATCGGGGCCGACCAGCCCTTCTGCGTGATCGGCGAGCGGATCAACCCGACCGGGCGCAAGCAGTTCCAGGAGCAGCTGCGCGCCGGCGACCTGTCGGCGGTCGAGAAGGACGTCGCCGCGCAGGTCGCCGGCGGCGCCGACGTGCTCGACGTCAACATGGGCGTGCCCCTCACCGACGAGGCCGAGCTGCTGGAGAGGGCGGTGCTGCTGGTCCAGTCGCTGACCGACCTGCCGCTGTGCATCGACTCCTCGGTCGTCGAGGCGCTCGAGGCCGGGCTGGCCGCCTACCAGGGACGGGCGCTGGTCAACTCGGTCACCGCCGAGGACGAACGGCTCGAGCTGATCCTGCCGCTGGTCAAGAAGTACGACGCGGCCGTCATCGCGCTGCCCAACGACGCCGACGAGATCCCCATGGAGGCGGGCAAGCGCATCGACCTGGTCGGCAAGATCGTGCGGGTGGCCACGGAGGAGTACGGCATCTCCCCGGACGACATCGTCATCGACCCGCTGGCCATGCCGATCGGCGCCGACGGCACGGTCGGGCGCACCGCCCTGGAGACCCTCTCGGCGGTCCGGGACCGGTGGGGACTGAACACCACCTGCGGCGCGTCCAACGTCTCCTTCGGGATGCCGGGACGCCCCACCATCAACGCGACCTGGCTGCCGATGGCGATGACCGCCGGGCTGACCAGCGCGATCATGGACGCGCGGACCCGGCAGGTGGTCGACTCCGTCCGCGCGGCCGACGTGCTGCTCGGCAACGACGAGTGGGGTATGCGGTGGATCTCCACCCACCGCGCCCGCCAGGCGGCCGAGCAGGCCGCGGCGCAGGCCGCCGCGGACCAGCTGCGCGCGGTGCAGGAGGCGATCGGGTCGTGAGCGCGGTGGAGGAGGACCTGGAGCGGACCGGACCGGCCAGGGTCTCGCTGCTGTTCTCGCCGGCCGGGCGCGAGTTCCGGGTCCCGCCGGACGTCAGCGTCTTCGACGCCGCCAGCTGGAACGGCATCGCGATCGACTCGACCTGCGGCGGCCACGGCACCTGCCGCAAGTGCAAGGTGCAGCTCACCGCGGGCACCTCCCCGGTGACGCCCTCGGACGAGCGGGCCTTCACCGCCGAGGAGCTGGCCGACGGGTGGCGGCTGGCGTGCCTGGTGCGCACCGTCACCGACCTGGAGATCACGGTCCCCCCGCTGGTCACCCGGCCCAAGGCCTCGACCGTCGGCGTCGGCCGCCAGGTGATCCTGCGCCCCGGCGTGCAGAAACGCTACCTGGAGCTGGCCGAGCCGACCCTGGCCGACCAGCGCACCGACCTGGTGCGCGTGCTCGAGGCCATCGACGACCTCGAGCCGGCGCCCGACCTGCACGTGCTGCGCCGCCTGCCGACCGTGCTGCGCGAGGCGGACTACAAGGTCACGGCGGTCGTGGTCGACGAGACGCTCATCGACGTCGAGCCCGGCGACACGACCGACCGGCGCTACGCGATCGCCTACGACCTCGGCACCACCACGGTCGTGGCCACCCTCCTCGACCTGGGCACCGGCACCCCGGCCGCGGTGTCCTCGGTGCTCAACCAGCAGCAGCCCTACGGCGGCGACGTCATCAGCCGGATCAGCGCCACGATGATGGACCCAGAGGCGGCCGGGCGGCTGCGCGACCTCGCGCACGCCACCCTGAGCGGGCTCGCCGAGGAGGTCTGCGCGGAGGCGGGCGTGGCGCCCGAGGAGGTCTACCAGGTGGCGCTGGCGGGCAACGCCACGATGACCGCGCTCGCCCTGGGCATCGACCCGGAGCCGCTGGGCGTCGCGCCGTTCGTCATGGCCAGCGCCGGCTGGCCGCCGGTGCCGGCCTCCGAGCTCGGCCTGGCCCTGCACCCCGGCGCCCGCGCCACGCTCTTCCCGGCGCTCGGCGCCTACGTCGGCGGGGACGTCGTGGCCGGGATGCTGGCCTCGGGCATGGACCGCGACAGCCGGGTCCGCCTCTTCATCGACGTCGGCACCAACTGCGAGATCGCGCTCGCCGACGGCGAGCGGATCGTGGCCACCGCAGCCCCCGCCGGGCCGGCCTTCGAGGGCGGGTCCATCCGCTGCGGCATGCGCGCCGCCGACGGTGCCGTCGAGGTGGTCCGGCTGACTCCCGACGGGCCGCCGGAGGACGCCGTCGCGCTGGAGGTCATCGGCGACGTCGAGCCCCGGGGCCTGTGCGGCTCCGGCCTGGTCGACGCGGTCGCCGAGCTGGTGAGGGTCGGCCTGCTCGACGCCAGCGGCCGGTTCGTCACCGAGGAGTCCGCCGCCGGGATCGCCCCCGCCCTCGCCGACCGGCTGTCCACCGTCGGTCTGGAGCGGGTCTTCGTGCTCCACCGCCCGGAGCCGGGCGCCCGCCCCGAGGACGGCGTCTACCTGTCCCAGCGGGACGTGCGCGAGCTGCAGTTCGCCAAGGCCGCGATCTCCACCGGCTGGTCGCTGCTCCTCGACGAGCTCGGGCTCACCGAGGGGGACGTGCAGCAGGTGCTGCTCGCCGGTTCCTTCGGCAGCTACCTGTCCGCCTCGTCGGCGGTGCGGATCGGGCTGGTGCCCAGGCTGCCGGTGCTGCGGGTCGTCTCGGCGGGCAACGTGGCCGGCGAGGGGGCCAAGATGGTGCTGCTCAGCTCCCGCGAGCGGGCCGGCGCGGACGCGCTGCTGGAGGAGGTGCGCTATGTCGAGCTCTCCGACCGTCCTGACTTCAACGACGCCTTCGTCGAGCGTCTCCCCTTCCCCGGGTGAGCCCGCCCCGCGTCGGGCGGCCACCGGGCGGGTCGCGCTCGTGGCGTGCGGCGCGCTGGCGCAGCCGGCCGCGGAGGTGAGCGCACGGCATACCCCGCCCCTGCCGGTGGACGTGCACCCGCTGCCGCCGCTGCTGCACAACCGGCCCCAGGAGATCGCGCGCGCCGTCGAGCGGCTGGTCGACGAGCTCGAGGGGCGCTACGACCGGGTCGTGGTGGGCTACGCCGACTGCGGCACCTACGGCGCGCTGGACGAGCTGTGCGCGCGGCGCGGCCTGCGCCGGCTGCCCGGGCTGCACTGCTACGACCTCTACGCCGGGACCGAGCGGATGCGCCGGATGCTCGAGGAGGAGCCGGGCACCTACGTGCTCACCGACTTCCTGGTGCGCTCCTTCGACCGCACGGTGGTGCGCGAGCTGGGCCTGGACCGCTACCCGGAGCTGCGCGACGACTACTTCGCGCACTACGCGCGCGTGGTGTGGCTGGCGCAGGACCGGTCCGCCGAGCTCACGGCGCTCGCCGAGCGGGCCGCGGAGCGGATCGGGCTGCCGCTTGAGGTCGTGCCCGTCGGTGACGTCGGGCTGGAAAAGGCGCTGGTCGAGCTGCTGGACGAGCCCGCCGGCCCCGCGGCGCGGAGCCCGGCATGACCGGCGTCACGGACCCGACGACCCGGCGGCTGCTGACCGGCGCGCGCTACGAGGTGCTGCCCACGGCCAGCATCCTCGACCAGGTCCGTGAGCACGTGCCGACCTCCGTCACCGTCTCGGTGACCGCATCCCCCGGCAAGGGGCTGGGCGCGACGCTCGACCTGGCCGGGGAGCTCGCCCGGGCCGGCTACGACGTGGTGCCGCACCTGGCCGCGCGGATGATCAGCGGCCGGGCCGAGCTGGCCGCCATCGTGGAGCGGCTGCGCGAGCAGGGCGTGCGCCGGGTGTTCGTCCCCGCCGGGGACGCGCAGGTCCCGGCCGGCGACTACGTGCAGTCGCTGGACGTCCTGCACGACCTGCGCGAGATGGGTGACCCGTTCCCCGAGGTCAGCATCACCGGCTACCCGGAGTCGCACCCCTTCATCGAGGACGACGTGGTGGTGCAGGCGATGTGGGACAAGCGTCTGCACGCCACGCACGTGGTGTCCAACATGACCTTCGACCCCGACCTCCTCGCCGCCTGGGTGCAGCGCATCCGGCGGCGCGGCGTGACCCTGCCCCTGCTCGTCGGCGTGCCCGGGCCGGTGGAGCGCACCAAGCTGCTGGCGATGGGCACGAGGATCGGCGTGGGCGACTCCCTGCGCTTCCTGCGCAAGCAGCGCCGGGTGATGACCCGCGTGGTCGGCACCGGCTTCAGCACCGACCGCTTCGTGGCGCGGGTGGCCGGGCTGGCCGCCGAGCCGGCGCTGGGCGTGGTCGGGCTGCACCTCTACACCTTCAACCAGGTCGCCGTGGTCGAGGCCTGGCGCCGGGCGGCCCTCGGCGAGCCCGCGGAGCGCCCGTCCGCGGCGCACGGGTGAGCGGCCGCTCCCGTCGTCAGCGACCGGCGACACGGACGGTCCGTGCCGGAGGGGCGACCGGCGACACGTTCGGCCCGTCCCAGAGGGGGGACCGGC
>QEUR01000137.1 GCA_003577095.1 Acidobacteriota bacterium | reverse complement strand
GTCGATGACGACGCACTCGTCGTCGTCGCCGACGACCCAGACGTTGTTGTCGACCTCCCAGGTGCCGCCGTCGAGGCTGAACGTGCCGGAGGTCACGGCGTGGTCGATGCGGGCGCTCATGCGGGCTCCTCCTGCCTCTCAGCCTGCTCGTCGGCCCGGCCGCTGCGGTCGTGGTCACCCAGGACGACCACCGAGCGCAGCACCTCGCCGGCGTTCATCCGGTCGAAGGCCTGCTCGACCTCGCCCAGCTCGATCGTCTCGGTGACGAAGCCGTCCAGGTCGAAGCGGCCCTGCCGGTAGAGGTCGATGAGCATCGGGAAGTCGCGGGAGGGCAGGCAGTCGCCGTACCAGCTGGACTTCAGCGAGCCGCCGCGGCCGAAGACGTCGAGCAGCGGCAGGGTGATCTCCATGTCCGGGGTCGGCACCCCGACGAGGACCACGGTCCCGGCGAGGTCGCGGGCGTAGAACGCCTGGCGGTAGGTCTCCGGCCTGCCGACCGCGTCGACGACGACGTCCGCCCCGACGCCGCCGGTGAGCTGCTGGATCGCCTCGACCGCGTCGACGCCCGAGGAGTTGACGACGTGCGTCGCGCCGAAGCGGCGGGCGCCGTCGAGCTTGCGCTCGTCGACGTCGACCGCGATGACCTTGGTGGCGCCGGCCAACGAGGCGCCGGCGATCGCGGCGCTGCCCACGCCGCCGCAGCCGATGACGGCGACCGAGTCGCCGCGGCGGACCCCGCCGGTGTTGACGGCGGCGCCGAAGCCGGCCATCACGCCGCAGCCGAGCAGCCCGGCGGCGGTGGCCGGGGCCTCGGGGTCGACCTTGGTGCACTGGCCGGCGTGGACGAGGGTCTTCTCGATGAACGCCCCGATGCCCAGGGCGGGGCTCAGCTCGGTGCCGGCCATGGGGTCACCCTCGGCCAGGGTCATCTTCTGGGTGGCGTTGTGGGTGTTGAAGCAGTACCACGGCTCGCCCTTGGCGCACGCCCGGCACTGGCCGCAGACCGCGCGCCAGTTGAGGATGACGAAGTCGCCCGGCGCGACCTCGGTGACCCCCTCCCCCACGGCCTCGACGGTGCCTGCGGCCTCGTGGCCCAGGAGGAAGGGGAACTCGTCGTTGATCCCGCCCTCGCGGTAGTGCAGGTCGGTGTGGCACACCCCGCAGGCCTCGACCCTCACCACCGCCTCTCCGGGTCCGGGGTCGGGCACGACGATGTCGACGACCTCGACGTCGGCGCCCTGGCTGCGGGCGATGACGCCCTTGACGGTCTGCGGCATGGTGACCTCCTGGCCGTATCTCGCGATGCTTGGCTCACCGTAGCCCGAGGGGTCCGGCGGGTGGCCGCAGGGTCCGGACGGGCGCGGATCCTGACCTTCCGTACTGCGTGACCAGGTTGTGTGGGGCCATTGACGTCGTGTTAGCCTCAATGCGCGTCCGCATGGGAGGGGACCGGGGATGAGGAACATGCTGAAACCGCTCGGCACCTGGGTGGCGGGCGCCTGCCTGCTGCTCACGATGGCGAGTCCAGCAGGAGCTGCCACACCCCCTGCCTCCACGCCAGCAGTGGAGTCACGAGCATCGGCGGTCGTTCCGCAAGCTTTCTTTTGGTACACGGAGCGCTCCGACTGGTTCCACGAAGAAGGGACGTGCGAGCAGTTTGGCGCCGGCTACGTGGCTCGGAATCCGTACGCGCACGCGTACCACTGCTACCGCAACCCCGGCCAATCACGGTGGTTGGTCGACATCTGGATGTACGTGTAGGCAGCATGCTCATCCCCCTCGAGGACGGGGCCGCCGTCTCGGCAGCGGGGTGGCTTCTCGTCAACGAACCATTCGCCTCCCTCATCCCCCCGGAGCCCTCCGACCTCCATCGCGCGGGGAGCCCGGAGGCTGCTGGTGAGACCGCCGTCCGGCTCGTCCGGCGGGAGCATGACGCCCCCGAGCTCCCTCCGTCGGGCAGCTGGGTCCGGGTGAGAGGAGTATGGCGGGAACGGGAGATCTCGGTGACCGATGTCCGTGCCCAGCCTGTCGACCTGTCGTTGCTCCGTCCCCCACGGCTCCGTCAGGACCACGCCCCCGGGTTCGGCGAGGAGTTCGCCAGGCAGGTGGGACGAGTCTTCTCTGACCGCCGGCGCCGGTGGGATCTCCTCGCCATCGCCCATACCTCACGACGCCTGTCCGGCCCTGTGGTGAGCGTCGTCGCCGTGCGCACGCTGCCTGAGATCGTCGAGTACCTGGCCGGACTGCCTGAGGGCGCTGTCGAGTTCCGTCCCTGGCTGACCTCGGTCGACGACTGACCTCGTCGCGTCAGGCCGGCACCACGAGCGCGGTAGCGATCCCGACCAGCCCCTCGCCCCGGCCCACGAAGCCCAGCCCGTCCGTCGTGGCAGCGCTGACGGACACGGGCACGCCGCCCAGGGCGGCCGACATGGCCGCCTCCATTTCGGTGCGGCACGGCCCGATCCTGGGGCGGAGCGCGATCACCTGGACCCCGACGTTGCCGATCCGCCACCCGTCCGCCTCCAGCAGTCCGCGGACGTGGGCGAGCAGTTGCGCTCCGCTCGCGCCGGCCATCTCGGGACGGTCGGCGCCGAAGACCGAGCCCAGGTCGCCCAGACCGGCCGCCGACAGCAGCGCATTGCACGTGGCATGGGCGGCGACGTCACCGTCGGAGTGCCCCGCGATGCCGCGCTCGCCCGGCCACTCGACGCAGCCCAGCCACAGCGGCCGGTCGTCGTCCTCGGGTGCCCAGGCGTGGACGTCGGTGCCGATCCCCGTCCGGGGCAGCGGGTATGGCGTGCCACTGCTCATGCGCTCTCCTCCAGCACGGCGACGATCCGGTCGACGACGTCCTCCACCGCGAGGCTGCCGGTGTCCAGGACGAGGTCCGCCTCCGGCCACGGCTCGAGCTCCCGCTCCCGCACCTCAGGCCAGGCGGGCAGCCGGTGGCCCCGGATGTCGGCCTCCCGCTCCTCGACGCGCCGGCGGTGCACCTCGCGGTCGGGGCACTCCAGCAGCACCCGGACGACGCGAGCCCCCGTGTCGGCCCCCACCTCGTCCCAGGCGGCACGGACGAGGGCGATGCCGTTGACCATGTCGGCCACGACCGGCAGGCCGAGCGCCAGCTGGTCCCGGGCGACGGCGTAGGTCGCGGTGTAGCCGTGCGGCCCCAGGTCCCCCTCGGTCAGACCGCCGCGGAGCAGGCCCTGCTCGACCGTGTCGACGCGCAGGTGCACGGCGCGCAGGCGACGGCACAGGGAGCGGGCGACGGTGGTCTTGCCGACGCCGGGCAGGCCGGAGAGCACGACGAGGGCGGGGGCACGTCCCTCGCCGTCCTCATCCAGCCAGCGGGCGGCCACGTCCAGGTCGTGCGGCGTGGTGATCTTCAGCGCGCGCGGGGAGCCCTCCACCACGGTGACCCTGCCGCCGTGCGCCTCGACGAGGCCGCAGTCGTCGGTCGCGGGCGCTGTCCCGGAGCGCGCAGCCTGCGCGTGGGCCCGCTCGAGGGTCTCCCGCAGGAAGCCCTGCGGCGTCTGCACGGCGCGCAGCTCCGCGCGGTCGAGGGTGGCCACGACGCGCTCGACGCCGGCGGCCTCGGCGACCACCCGCTTGACGGTGTCGGTCACCGGCAGGGCCGGTGTCACGGCCGGGTGCCCGGCGTGGACCGCATGGACGACGCGGTCGAAGACGTCGACGGGGGTGTGCGCACGGGCGGCGTCGTGGACCAGGACCACCCCCACCTCGGCCGGCAGCCCGCGCAGACCGTTGCGGACGGAGTCGGTGCGCTCGGCGCCACCGGCGACGACGGACACCTCGACCCCCGCGGGGACCGGCGCGGAGCGGACCGCGGCGGTGAGCTGCTCCATACCCTCGGGGTCGGGGGGTGCGACGACGACCACGTGGGAGAGCGCCCCGCAGCGAAGGGCACCACGGAGCGCGTGGACGACGACGGGGGACGCGTGCGGGCCGCGACCCAGCGGCACGAGCGCCTTGGGACGGCCGGCGCCCAGGCGGGTGCCCAGGCCGGCGGCGACGAGAATGAGCCCGACACCACCATGCGGGGCGTCGGGCGTCATCCCGGTCAGGAGGCGAGGACCTCGTCGAGCGTGGCCTCGGCGGTGTCCTCGTTGGTCTTCTCGGCGAGCGCGAGCTCGGAGACCAGGATCTGGCGCGCCTTGCTCAGCAGGCGCTTCTCACCGGTGGACAGGCCGCGGTCCTTGTCACGGCGCCACAGGTCGCGGACGACCTCGGCCACCTTGATCACGTCGCCGGAGGCGAGCTTCTCCAGGTTGGCCTTGTAACGGCGCGACCAGTTGGTCGGCTCCTCGGTGTGCTCGGCGCGCAGCACGGCGAAGACCTTGTCCAGGCCCTCCTTGCCGACGACGTCGCGGACGCCGACCAGGTCGCAGTTCTCCGCCGGCACCTCGATGGTGAGATCGCCCTGGGCCACCTTCAGCTTGAGGTAGAGCTTCTCCTCACCCTTGATGGTGCGTGTCTTCATCTCTTCGATGAGAGCGGCTCCGTGATGCGGGTACACGACCGTCTCGCCGACCTTGAACGTCATCTTGAGTTAGCCCCTTTCGCGGACTCCCAGAATACCATGAGTGAGCCACGTCACGGAACCAGATCCTTGGCATCGTCGCAGGTCAGGGACTTGAAAAAGCGCCGAAAGTGTGCTGCGACCCCCTCGGGGAGGCTGGCCGAGGGGGCACGTCCCCGCAGGTCACGCCACGCTCGGCACCTCCGGCGGGGCCCTCCGATAGGCTGTGCGCGTGATCACCGCACGTGCCTCCCGCCCCCGTCGGTCCGCCGCCCTGCTCGTCGCCGTCGCGACCGGCGCCGCGGCCCTCAGCGGCTGCCAGACGACGAACCCGATGTCGACGATGATCGACTACGCGCCCGCCGACGGCATCCAGCTGGACGGGCCCACCCTCGACGCGCGCGACCTGCTCGTGGTGTCCCACGGCAACGGCGCCCCGGCCGTCGTCTCGGGGGCGCTGGTCAACACGGGCACCGAGCCGCTCACCGTCACCGTCTCGGTCGCCGGCCAGCAGCTCGACGGCGAGATCACGGTCGACCCCGGCGCCTCGGTGCGGCTCGACGGCGTCCAGCCCGACGGCACCGAGGTCGACCCCGTCACGGTCCCTGCCCTGGAGACCCCCGCCGGGCAGAGCGTCGAGGTCCGCCTGACGACCGGTCAGGAGACGCTGGCCGGCAACGCGCCGGTGCTGCTGCCCCAGGGCCCCTACGCCGACTTCGCCGACCAGGCGGGCGGCACCGTCGCCCCGCACGAGACCGCGGAGGACGGCGCCGACCACTGACCCGGCGCCGGCTCAGGCCGGCCGCCGCCCGTAGGTCACCGCGTGGACCGGCGAGAGCTGGAACCACCCGAGCCCGGTGAACCCGTGGCGCGCCAGCAGGTCGTCGTAGGCGGCCCGCGGGAGCAGCTGGTCGTCGATCTGCGCCTCGAACAGCTGCACCCCTGACATCAGCCGCCCCGGCACCGAGCGCAGCCCCTCGTCGGTCTCGGGGAAGGGGAAGTCGGAGATCACGAACCACCCTCCCGGGCGCAGCGACTGCAGCACGCGCTCGGTGACGGCGTCGATGTCGCGGCACTCGTGCATCGAGATGTTGTTGACCACGAGGTCGACCGGTTCGTCCACGACGAGCTCCTCCAGCGGCGAGACGACCAGCCGGACCCGCTCGCGCACGGACGCCTCGGTCCGCGCCACCGCCGCCCGAGCCCGCTCCACCGAGCGCTGGTCGCCGTCGACGCCGACCACCCGGGCCCGGGGGTATGCCGTGGCGAGACGGACCACCCCGACCCCCGCCCCGCAGGCGGTGTCCAGGATCCGGCACGGCCCGGCGAGGACCTCGGCGAGGCCCGGCACCTGCGCCAGGCCGCCCGGCACCAGCCGCGTGTAGAAGGGGCGCCCCGTCCCCTCGACGGCCGCGATCCACTCCGGGCTCGTGCCGTCCCACCACAGGCGCCGGCCCGAGCGCAGGCTCTCCCCGAAGCGGTCGAACATCTCCGGCATGCCCACGACGCCGAACATCCCGCCCACATGCGCCGGCGAGCTCTCGTCGAGCAGCAGCGTGGCGACGTGCGGCGCGAGGACGTAGCCCTGCCCCTGCCTCTCGAGCACGCCGCTGCCGAAGGCGGCGCGGCACCAGACCTGCACGTAGAACGGGTCTATGCCCAGCCGGTCGGCCAGCTCCTCGGGGGTGGCGCCGTCACCGGCGGCCAGCTCCCGGACGAGGCCCGAGCCGAGCCCGATCTGGACGACCCGGGTGGCCATGTAGCCGGCCACGTGCCCGAGCAGCGCGCCGGCCTGGTCCGCCAGCGCGGGCGCCGGGCCCTGGTTGGCCGGGCCCTGGTTGGCCGAGCCGGCCGGGCGGGCCGTGCTCTGGCTCGTGGTGGTCGAAGAGGTGGTGGTGGTCATGTCGGTCTCCTTCTCGTCGGTGCGACCTGTCCCCACCACCGTGCGCCCGGGGAACGGCCCGGCGGCAGTCCCGGTCCTGTAGCGATCCGGTCCACGATGTGTACTTGTCCGCCCGGTCCGCGCGCGCGTAGCGTCGACAGGTGCAGGGTCGACAGGTGCAGGAGGAGGCGGTGCACATGTCCGGCTACGGCCAGTTCTGCCCGGTGGCCAAGACGATGGAGGTCCTCGACGAGCGCTGGACCGTCCTGGTCGTCAGGGAGCTGCTCTGCGGCAGCCACCACTTCAACGAGCTGCGGCGCGGACTGCCGCGGATCTCCCCCACGCTGCTGTCCAGGCGTCTGCAGACCCTGACCCGGGCCGGGATCGTGCTGCGCCTGGACGACGGGGGCCGCGTGCGCTACGAGCTGACCGCCGGCGGCCGGGCCCTCGAGCCGGTGATCACGGCGCTGGGCGAGTGGGGCGTGCAGTGGCGCAGCCAGCTGGGCGACGAGGACCTCGACCCCGCCCTGCTGATGTGGGACGTGCACCGCAACGTCGACCTCGACGCCGTCCCGGGCGGGCGGGTCGTGCTGGCCTTCCGGTTCACCGACGTCGAGCCCCGGACCCGCCAGTGGTGGGTGGTCGTGGAGGACCGGGCGCGGGTCGACCTGTGCGACGCCGACCCGGGCTTCCCCGTCGACGTCACGGTCGTCGGCGACCTGCCGACGATGGTGCGCGTCTGGCGCGGGGACCTGTCCTGGTCGGCCGCGCTGCGCGAGGGCGGCCTGCAGCTCCTGGGCCCGGAGCAGGTGCGGCGGGAGCTGCCGGGCTGGCTGCGGCTCTCGCGGTTCGCCGCCGTCCCCCGGCCGGCGGTCGAGGGCGAGCCGGCGTGAGCCGTCCTCAGGGCTCGGCGCGGTGCACGGGCCCCGCACCCGTGCTGGGCACGAGCTCGTCGTGCCAGGTGCCGGTGACGAGGAAGACCACCCGGATCGCCACCGACACGGCGTGGTCGGCGAAGCGCTCGAGGTAGCGGGACAGCAGCGTGGTGTCGATCGCCACCTGCGTCTCGACCTGGGGGTCGGCCTCGAGCACGAGCCGGAACACCTCGCGGTGGTAGCGGTCCATGGCGTCGTCGCGCAGCTGCAGCTCGACCGCGCCGTCGGCGTCCTGGGCCGCGACGATCTCGCCGGCGCGCACGATCATCTCCTGCGCCAGGGGGGACATCCGGGTGAACACCTCGCGCATGTGCTCCGGGACGGCGACCTCGGGGTAGCGCATCCGCGCGAGCTTGGCCACGTGCCGCGCCAGGTCCCCGGCGCGCTCCAGGTCCGAGCTCATCCGCAGCGCGGTGACCAGCTGGCGCAGGTCGGTGGCGACCGGCTGCTGGCGGGCCAGCACGTCGATGGCGCGGGACTCCAGGTCGCGGCGGATCGCGTCGATCTGCTCGTCCTCGCTGATGACCTGCTCGGCGAGCGCCAGGTCGGCCTCCAGCAGGGCGGTGGTGGCGCGCTCCAGGGCGCGCCCGGACAGCCGGCTCATCGCGACCAGCTGATCGGAGATGAACGTCAGCTCCTCGTGGAACAGGATGCGCACTGCCTCGACCTTCCTCTCGTGGGGGCCCGCCGCCGCCGGCGGACCGCGTGCCCGTGCAGGGTGGCACCACCGCGTGAACGGACGACGACGCCGAGGTGAACACTGCGCCGCAGTCCCCAGGCCCCGCGCCGGCGCGGGTGGCTGGAGGGCCGGACCCGCCCGCCCGTCGGCCTACGCTTGCCCCGTGAGTCCGGTCAGTGCGGGTGCCGGCGACCAGCCGGGTGTGCTCGACGGCCTCCTCGGCGCACGCGGCGACGTCGACGACGACCATGTCGGCGAGCAGGTCGCTGGTCTGC
>QEUR01000136.1 GCA_003577095.1 Acidobacteriota bacterium | reverse complement strand
CCCAGCCCGCTGACCGAGGTGCCGCGCTTCGCCGAGCACGCCGGCGGGGCCCGGATCTTCCTCAAGCGCGAGGACCTCAACCACACCGGCTCGCACAAGATCAACAACGTGCTGGGGCAGGCGCTGCTCACCGTGCGGATGGGGAAGCGACGGGTCATCGCCGAGACGGGCGCGGGCCAGCACGGCGTGGCCACCGCGACGGCGGCCGCGCTCATGGGCCTGGAGTGCGTGGTCTACATGGGGGAGGTCGACACCCGCCGCCAGGCGCTCAACGTGGCGCGGATGCGGCTGCTAGGCGCCGAGGTGGTCCCGGTGGCCACCGGCAGCGCCACCCTCAAGGACGCCATCAACGAGGCCATGCGCGACTGGGTCACCAACGTCGACCACACCCACTACCTGCTGGGCACCGTCACCGGGCCCCACCCGTTCCCCACCATGGTCCGCGACTTCCACGCGGTCATCGGCGAGGAGGCCCGCGAGCAGGTCCTGGAGCGGACCGGGCGGCTGCCCGACGCGGTCTGCGCCTGCGTGGGCGGCGGGTCCAACGCGATGGGCATCTTCCACGCCTTCCGCGACGACCCCGGCGTCTCGCTGCACGGCTTCGAGGCCGGCGGCGAGGGGGTGGCCAGCGGCCGGCACGCCGCCCGGTTCTCCGGGGGTGAGCCCGGCGTCCTGCACGGCGCCGCGACCTACGTCCTCCAGGACGAGGACGGTCAGACGCGGGAGACGCACTCGATCTCGGCCGGCCTGGACTATCCCTCCGTCGGGCCCGAGCACGCCTACCTGCACGACACCGGCCGGGCCAGCTACGAGCCGGTCACCGACGCCGAGGCGATGGAGGCCTTCGCGCTGCTGTGCCGCACCGAGGGGATCATCCCGGCGATCGAGAGCGCGCACGCGCTCGCGGGGGCGCTCCGGGTGGGCCGGTCCCTGGCCGGCGAGGCCGGCGGCGAGCCGCCGGTGGTGGTCGTGAACCTCTCCGGACGCGGCGACAAGGACGTGGACACCGCGGCCCGCTGGTTCGGGCTCGTGGACGGCGAGGACCTGGTGGAGGCCGAGGAGCTCAAGGCCGCACGTCCGGTCTCGGAGGGAGAGGGGAGCGGGGCATGAGCGCTCTCGAGCAGGTCTTCGCCCGCTGCCGGGAGGAGGACCGCTCCGCCCTGGTCGCCTACCTGCCAGCCGGCTACCCGGACCTGGCGGCGTCGGTGGCGGCGGTGCGCGCCGCGGCCGAGGCCGGTGCCGACGTGGTCGAGGTCGGCGTGCCCTACACCGACCCGCTCATGGACGGCCCGGTCATCGAGCGTGCGGCCAGCCAGGCGCTGGCGGGCGGCTTCCGGCTGGCCCAGACCTTCGAGGTGGTGCGCGCCGTCCACGACGCCGGCGCCGTCCCCGTCGTCATGTCCTACTGGAACCCGGTGCTCCGCTACGGCGTGGACGCCTTCGCCACCGAGCTGTCCGCCGCCGGCGGGGCCGGGATGATCACCCCGGACCTCGTCCCCGACGAGGCCGGCGCGTGGCGGGAGGCCGCGGCCGCGCACGGGCTGGACCCCGTCTTCCTCGTCGCGCCCAGCTCCACCGACGCCCGCCTGGCGATGACGGCGCGGGCCTGCCGGGGCTTCGTCTACGTGGCCTCCACCATGGGGGTGACCGGGACGCGCTCCAGCGTCGGTGCCGGGGCGGCCGAGCTGGTCCGCCGCACCCGCGAGGTGACCGACCTGCCGCTGTGCGTCGGCCTGGGCGTGAGCACCGGTGCGCAGGCGGCCGAGGTAGCGTCCTTCGCCGACGGGGTCATCGTGGGCTCCGCGCTGGTCGCCGCGATCGGGCAGGACCCCACGCTCGGGACGCTGCGCTCCCTGGTCGACGAGCTCGCCGCGGGCGTGCGGGGCGGGCGGGCCCTGGCGCGGGAGACGCGGTGAGCACCCCGCTCGACGAGCCGCGCACCGGAGGGGCGGGCACGCCATACCCGCAGGAGCCCCCGGTGCCCGCCTGGTGGGGCGTGGTCGGCCTGCTGGCCCGACTGGTCCTGGGCGGCGTGCTCGTGGTGGCCGGGTGGCTCAAGGTCACCGACATCACCAGCTCGGTGCAGAGCGTGGTGGCCTACGAGCTGTTCAGCTACGAGCTCGCCCGCGTGGTGGGGACCGCGCTGCCGGTGGTCGAGATCGCCGTCGGCGTGCTCCTGGTCGTCGGGCTGCTCACCCGCGCCAGCGCCGCGGTCGGCGGCCTCCTGATGATCGTCTTCATCGCCGGCATCGCCTCGGCCTGGGCACGTGGGCTGAGCATCGACTGCGGCTGCTTCGGCACCGGGGGACCGGTGGACCCCGAGGACACCCGCTACTTCTCCGAGATCCTGCGCGACCTGGGGCTGCTCGTGCTCGCGGCCTGGCTCGTCGTGCGCCCGCGCACGCCCCTCTCCCTCGACCAGCTGCTCACGAAAGGCAGATGACCCATGCCCCGTCCTCCCGCCCCGCAGGTCAAGCCGGTCAGCGCCAAGGGCCCCTCGATGGGGCTCATCGGCGGCGTGGTGGTCCTCGTCGTGGCCCTCATCGCGGTCCTGGTCTGGGCCGCCACCCGCGGCAGCGGCCTGGACGCGGTGGGCAGCAGCAGCACGCTGCCCGAGGGCGGCGGCGTCAACGTCGGGCCGGGGGTCGACGCGGACGTGACGCAGGTCCGGGTCTACGAGGACTTCCAGTGCCCGTGGTGCGGTCGGCTCGAGGCCTCCATCGGCGAGCAGCTGTCGGACAAGGCGGTCGCGGGGGAGATCAACCTCACCTACCAGATCATGTCCTTCCTCGACGGCGTCTCCAGCGACCGCTCCTCCACGCGGGCCGCCAACGCGGCCCTCTGCGCCGACGACGCCGGCGTGTTCGTGCCCTTCCACGCCTCGGTCTACGCCAACCAGCCGCCGGAGGGCCAGGGCTACACCGACGAGCAGCTGGTGGGCTGGGGCGAGGACGCCGGGCTGTCCGGCGCCGAGCTGGACACCTTCCGCTCCTGCGTCAGCGACCTGACCCACGAGGACTACGTCCAGGCGATGCAGGAGCGCGCCAACAAGGACGGGGTGACCTCGACGCCGACCGTCGTCGTCAACGGGGAGACGCTCAGCAGCGAGGAGATGAGCACCCTGCTGCAGGACCCCGGCGCGCTGGACGGCATCCTCGAGGCCCACTCCTGAGCGGGACGCCCGACGTCATACCTCCGTGCCGGGCGCGCCCGCACCGGCGACTAGGGTGAGGGCATGCGCCGCGCCAAGATCGTCTGCACCCTGGGCCCTGCCACCAGCTCCGCCGAGCAGATCCAGGCGCTGGTCCGCGCCGGCATGGACGTCGCCAGGCTCAACCTCTCGCACGGGTCCCACGAGGAGCACTACGAGCGCTACCTGCGCGTGCGCGAGGCCGGCGACTCCACGGGCCACGCCGTCGCCGTCCTGGCCGACCTGCAGGGTCCCAAGATCCGCACCGGCACCTTCGCCGGCGGCCCGGTGACGCTGGCCCCCGGCGACCGGTTCACGATCACCACGCGGGACGTGCCCGGCGACCAGGTGAGCGTCTCGACCACCTACGCCGGGCTGGCCGGCGACGTGCACCCGGGCGACGAGCTGCTCATCGACGACGGCAAGGTCCTGCTCAGGGCGGTCGAGGTCACCGGCACCGACGTGGTCACCGAGGTGGTCATCGGCGGCGAGGTCTCCAACCACAAGGGGATCAACCTGCCGGGCACCCCGGTGAGCGTCCCCGCGATGTCGGACAAGGACGAGGACGACCTGCGCTGGGCCGTCCGCTCCGGCGTCGACTTCGTCGCCCTCTCCTTCGTCCGCTCCGCCGCCGACTACGACGACGTCCGTCGGATCATGGAGGAGGAGGGCCGGGTCCTGCCGGTGATCGCCAAGATCGAGAAGCCGCAGGCGGTGGCCAACCTGGAGGAGATCGTCGAGACCTTCGACGGCGTGATGGTGGCCCGCGGCGACCTCGGCGTGGAGCTGCCGCTGGAGCAGGTGCCCCTGGTGCAGAAGGATGCGATCCAGCTCTGCCGGGAGCGCGCCAAGCCGGTCATCGTCGCCACCCAGGTGCTGGAGTCGATGATCGACAACCCCCGCCCGACCCGGGCCGAGGCCAGCGACTGCGCCAACGCCGTCCTCGACGGTGCCGACGCGATCATGCTCTCGGGGGAGACCTCGGTCGGGGCGTGGCCGGTCAAGGCCGTCGAGACGATGGCCGACATCATCCGCAGCACCGAGGACCACGGCCTGCACCGGATCGCCCCGATCCTGACCACGCCGCGCACCACCGGCGGCGCGGTGACCCGGGCGGCGATCAGCATCGCCGAGGCCCTGGAGACGGTGAAGTTCCTGGTGACCTTCTCCAAGAGCGGGGACACCACGACGCGGATGGCCCGGCTGCGCCCCGCGGTGCCGATGCTGGCCTTCACCACCGAGCAGTCCACCCGGTCGCGCCTGGCGCTGACCTGGGGGGTGGAGACCTTCCTGGTGCCCTTCGTCTGGCACACCGACCAGATGGTGATGCAGGTCGAGGAGGCGCTCCTGCGCGAGGGCCGCTGCGAGCGCGGCGACCTCGTGGTGATCGTCGCCGGCTCGCCCCCCGGCGTCTCCGGGACGACGAACGCCCTGCGGCTGCACCGGGTCGGCGACGCGGTCTTCGGCCAGGCGCCCGCATACCAGGAGGACCCGGCGGTCTGAGCAGGCCCTCGCCCCGACGGGCGCGGCTCGGGCTGCTGCCCGTCCACGGGTATGCTGTTGCCCCGGTCGTGACCGACCCGCCCGCCGGGGTGGTGGAACGGCAGACACGGGGCACTCAAAATGCTCTGCCCGCGAGGGCGTGCGGGTTCGAGTCCCGCTCCCGGCACTGTGCACACCCACCCTCCTCCGCCGACGGCGGCGGACCGAGAAGACAGATAGGCTTCATCCGTGACCGACGCGAAGACGCAGCCCACGGCTCCCGGCGACGACGCCGCCAGCGAGAGCGGTCAGGCCGCCCCCCAGGACGACGCGGCGACCACCGCCCCCGACGGGCAGGGCCTGCGCATCCTGCTGGCCGAGGACGAGGCGCTCATCCGGATGGACCTGGCGGAGATGCTGACCGAGGCCGGCCACGAGATCGTCGGCCAGGCGGCCGACGGTGAGCAGGCGGTGGCCCTCGCCAAGGAGACCGGGCCGGACCTGGTCGTCATGGACATCAAGATGCCCGGGATCGACGGCATCTCGGCCGCCGAGCAGATCGGCAGGGAGGGCCTGGCGCCCGTCGTCATGCTCACCGCCTTCAGCGACAAGAACCTGGTCGAGCGAGCCCGCGACGCCGGCGTGATGTCCTACGTGGTCAAGCCGTTCAGCGCCGCCGACGTGCTGCCGGCCATCGACATCGCCCGCGCCCGCTGGGCCGAGCGCAAGGCCCTGGAGGCCGAGGTGGCCGACCTCGGCGAGCGCTTCGAGACCCGCAAGCGCGTGGACCGCGCCAAGGGACTGCTGATGACCCAGCTCAAGCTCACCGAGGCCGAGGCCTTCCGCTGGATCCAGAAGGCGGCGATGGACCGCCGGCTGTCCATGCGCGAGGTGGCCGACGCCGTCATCGCCGGCATGCCCGCCAAGAAGTGAGCTAGCGCAGCAGGTCGACCACGCTCACCAGCACCGGGGCGACCGCCAGCGCCGGCAGCAGGTCCCCGACCGGGATCTGCCGGATGTTGAGCAGCCGCAGGGCGATGCCGACCAGCAGCAGCCCGCCGACGGCGGTCAGGGCGGCGACCTGCGCCTCGGACACCACCTCGCCGAGGGTGAGGCCGAGCAGCGTCAGCGACCCCTGCACCACGGCCACCGACACCGCCGAGAGCAGCACCCCCACCCCGAAGGTGGAGGCGAAGGCGACGGCCGCGAAGAAGTCGAGCGCCGACTTCAGCGCGAGCTGGTCGATGCCGCGGCCCAGCCCGTCCGACAGCGAGCCCAGGATGGTCAGCGGCCCGACGCAGAACAGCAGGGAGGCGGTCAGCCAGCCCTCGATGAAGCGCTCCCGCTCGGCGTGGCCGTGCGCGTCCCCGTCGGCGCCGCGGCCACGGCGCTGCACCCAGCGCTGGACCACCCCGGCGAGCGACTCCAGCCGCTGCTCGATCCGCAGCAGGGAGCCGACGATGCCGCCGACGAGCAGGCTGCCCAGCACCACCAGCACCGGGGCCCCGCTGCCGACCGCCGAGACCAGGGCCGGCGAGGTGACGTCCAGCGCGGAGAGGATGGCGACGAGCAG
The DNA here is from genome assembly GCA_003577095.1 of Acidobacteriota bacterium. Classification (GTDB taxonomy): domain Bacteria; phylum Actinomycetota; class Actinomycetes; order Actinomycetales; family Dermatophilaceae; genus Ornithinicoccus. The sequence goes on along the minus strand of QEUR01000136.1, from coordinate 6,201 downwards.
GGTGACCAGGCCGAGGCAGTCGGTCACCACGTCGCGGACGCGCCCGGGCAGGCGGTGCCCGGCCAGCATCCCCAGGCAGGCGCCGGCGATCACGGCCACCACGTTGACCACGGTCCCCAGCCCGGGGAAAGCTCCGTCCATGCCGGTGAGCGTAGGTGCTGCGCTCAGGAGGCCGGAGGCCGGTCCCGCAGCAGGCAGGTCAGCCGCGCGGTGCAGACCCGGTTGCCGCCCTCGTCGCTGACCACGATCTCGTAGCTGGTCACCGACCGGCCCAGCGACAGCGGCGTGGCCACGCCCGTCACCCAGCCCTGGCGCACGGCCCGGTGGTGGGTGGCGCTGAGGTCGACGCCCACGGCGATGCGGCCCTCGCCCGCGTGCAGCGCCGAGGCGATCGAGCCGACCGTCTCGGCCAGCGCGGCGGACGCGCCCCCGTGGAGCAGGCCGTACGGCTGGGTGTTGCCCTCGACCGGCATCCTCGCCACCGTGCGCTCGACGCCGACCTCGAGCAGCTCCATACCCATCCGTCCCACCAGCGTCCCCGCCAGCTGCTCCGGGGTCATGCCGAGGGGGTGCGGGGGGAGGGGCTGGGGCGTGTCGGTCATGGGACATAGGCTGCCATGCGTGAGTCGACTGCTGCTGCTGGACGGACACTCGTTGGCCTACCGCGCGTTCTTCGCGCTGCCCGTGGAGAACTTCTCCACCACGACGGGGCAGAGCACCAACGCGGTCTACGGCTTCACCTCGATGCTGATCAACCTGCTGCGCGACGAGCAGCCCACGCACCTGGCCGTCGCCTTCGACGTGTCCCGGCAGACCTTCCGCACGCAGGAGTACGCCGAGTACAAGGCGGGACGCGCCAGCACCCCGGACGAGTTCCGCGGCCAGGTGGACCTGGTCAAGGAGGTCCTCGACGCGCTGCGCATCCAGCACCTCGAGCTCGACGGCTACGAGGCCGACGACCTGATCGCGACCCTCACCTCCCGCGCCCGGGAGAAGGGCATGGAGGTGCTGATCTGCTCCGGCGACCGCGACACCCTCCAGCTGGTCGACGAGGGCACGACCGTCCTGTACCCGGTGCGCGGGGTCTCCGAGCTGTCCAGGATGACGCCGGAGGCGGTCGAGGCGAAGTACGGTGTGCGGCCGGAGCGCTACAGCGACCTCGCCGCGATGGTGGGGGAGTCCTCCGACAACCTGCCGGGCGTCCCGGGCGTCGGTCCCAAGACCGCGGCCAAGTGGCTCACCCAGCACGGAGACCTCTCCGGGATCGTCGACAACGCCCCGCAGCTGACCGGCAAGGCCGGCCAGGCCCTGCGCGACCACCTCGAGCAGGTGCTGCGCAACCGCCGGCTGAACCAGCTGGTGGCCGACGTCGAGCTGCCGGTCGGCGTCGACGACCTGGCCGTGCGCGGCTGGGACCGGGAGGAGGTCCACCGGGTCTTCGACGGTCTCGAGTTCCGGGTGCTGCGCGAGCGGCTGTTCACCACCCTGGAGTCGGCGGAGACCGAGGCCGAGGAGGGCATCGACGTCGAGGGCAGCGTCCTGGGGGCGGGGGAGCTGGCCGGCTGGCTCGCGACGCACGCCGGCCCGCAGACCCGCGTCGCCGTCGTCGTCCACGCGGCGCCCCGCACGGCGGCCGGTCCGGGAGAGGCCACCGCGCTCGCCCTCGCCGGCGCCGAGCGGGCCGGTTACGTCGACCTGCTCGAGCTCGGCGAGGACGACGAGCGCGCGCTGGCCGACTTCCTGGCCGACGCCGGTCGGCCCAAGGTGCTGCACGACGCCAAGGGCCAGGTGCGCTCCCTGGAGCAGCGTGGCCTGCCGCTGGAGGGCGTGGTCAGCGACACCGCGCTCGCGGCCTACCTGGTCCGCCCGGACCAGCGCTCCTACGACCTGGCCGACCTGGCCCTGCGCTACCTGCACCGCGAGCTGCGCCTCGACGACGAGCCGGAGGCCCAGGGGCAGCTCGAGCTGGCCTTCGGGGGCGACGACTGCGCGACGTCGAGGTGCCGCTCGTCGGGGTGCTGCGCATGATGGAGCAGGCCGGCATCGCGGTCGACCTGCCCGCCCTGGAGCGTCTCGAGTCGGAGTTCGCCGACGCCATGACCCAGGCCCAGCAGGACGCCTGGGACGCGATCGGGGACGACACCGTCAACCTCGGCTCGCCCAAGCAGCTGCAGGTCGTCCTGTTCGACACGCTGGGGCTGCCCAAGACCCGGCGCACCAAGACCGGCTACACCACCGACGCGGACGCGCTCGCCGGGCTCTACGCCCAGACCGAGCACCCGTTCCTCGAGGCGCTCCTGCGGCACCGCGACAAGACCCGCCTGCGGGTGACCGCGGAGGGCCTGATCAAGTCGGTCGCCGACGACGGACGCATCCACACCACGTACCAGCAGACCATCGCGGCCACCGGCCGGCTCAGCTCGACCGACCCCAACCTGCAGAACATCCCGATCCGGACCGAGGAGGGCCGCCGCATCCGCGAGATCTTCGTGGTGGGCGGGGACCACGAGTCGCTGATGTCGGCGGACTACAGCCAGATCGAGATGCGCATCATGGCGCACCTGTCCCAGGACGCCGGGCTCATCGAGGCCTTCCGGACGGGGGAGGACCTCCACCGGTTCGTCGGCTCCCGGGTCTTCGGCGTGCCGCCGGAGGACGTCACGCTGGAGATGCGGGCCAAGGTCAAGGCGATGAGCTACGGGCTGGCCTACGGGCTGTCGGCCTTCGGGCTGAGCAAGCAGCTGGGCATCTCCACCGCCGAGGCCAAGGAGCTGATGGAGGAGTACTTCGAGCGCTTCGGCGGCGTGCGGGACTACCTGCGGGACGTCGTCGCGGAGGCGCGCCGGAGCGGGTTCACCGAGACGATCCTCGGCCGCCGGCGTCACCTGCCCGACCTGACCAGCGACAACCGGCAGCGGCGGGAGATGGCCGAGCGGATGGCGCTCAACGCGCCGATCCAGGGCTCGGCGGCCGACCTGATCAAGGTCGCGATGCTGGGCACCGAGCGGGCGCTGCGCGAGGCCGGCGTGCGCTCCCGGATGCTGCTCCAGGTGCACGACGAGCTGGTGCTGGAGATCGCCCCCGGCGAGCGGGAGGCCGTGGAGCAGATCGTCCGGGAGCAGATGGGTGCCGCGGCCGACCTCGACGTGCCGCTGGACGTCAGCGTCGGCGTGGGACGCAGCTGGCACGACGCCGCGCACTAGCGTCACGCGGTCGCTGAGCCGCTGTTGGTCACGATTCGGACACGCTGTGCAAGCGGGGTCTCCGCTGGTGGTCCCCGGTGTGGTTTACTTCCCGGCAGCGATCCGAAGGAGGACCCGTGCGCGCCCGCGTCATGTCTTTGTTCGCGGCGCTGCTCCTGACCGTGATGCTGGTGCCGGGCGCTGCCGCCGCAGGCCCCGGCCTCAGCTCATCGCCGCCGACGGCGACCGTGCACGCCGTCGTGCCGAGCCAGGACGACGCCGCCGAGAGCACCGCTGCCCCCGACGAGGGCGAGGAGGCGGCCCAGTCCTTGCGCGGCAGCATCCGGGGACCGGACCGCAAGCCGATCGCCGGGCTCACGGTCACCGTGACGCAGGGCGGCACCGAGATCGGCAGCACGACGACCGACGACAAGGGCCAGTGGCAGGTGCCGCTGGAGAAGCCCGGCACCTACGCCGTCTCGATCGACCCGGCGGCGCTGCCCGAGGGCGTCGTGCCCAGGGCCGAGGGCGGCGAGACCGTCGAGGGCGTGGTCGTGCGACCCGGGGCCAACCAGGGCGTCATCTTCCAGCTCGCGGGCGACGCCGGAGGCGAGGGTGGTCCGGCCGCACCCAGCGGCCCGTCCTTCGCCGACCGGTTCATCCAGCTCACCGTCGAGGGCATCAAGTTCGGCGCGATCATCGCGATCACCGCGGTCGGTCTGTCGCTCGTCTTCGGCACCACCCGGCTCATCAACTTCGCGCACGGCGAGTACGTCACCTTCGGTGCCATCATGGCGTTCTTCCTCTCCGTGACCCCGTGGGGCCTTCCGCTCTGGCTCGCCGCCCTGCTGGCGCTGGGACTGACCGCGCTGCTCGCCGGCGGCATCGAGCTCGCGGTGTGGAGACCGATGCGCCGCAAGAGCGCCGGCCTGATCCAGCAGTTCATCGTGGCCATCGGCCTGGCCCTGGTGATCCGGCACATCCTCCTGGTCTTCTTCGGCTCGCGGCGCCGGCAGTACGACGAGTACAACCTGCAGCAGTCGATGGACCTCGGGCTGTTCCGCATCACCCCGCGCGACCTGATCGTCACGATCATCGCCTTCGTGCTCATGGGCCTGGTGGCCTTCATGCTCCAGCGGACCCGCGTCGGCAAGGCGATGCGGGCGGTCAACGACAACGTCGACCTCGCAGCGGCGTCCGGCATCGACGTGGAGCGGGTCATCATGATCGTCTGGCTGCTCGGCGGCGCCCTGGCGGGCATCGGCGGTGTCTTCTTCGGCCTGACGCAGGCGGTCTACCCCGAGATGGGCTTCCAGCTGCTGCTGCTCATGTTCGCCGCCGTCATCCTCGGTGGTCTGGGCAGCGCCTACGGCGCCATGGTGGGGGCGCTGGCCATCGGCCTGGTGTCGCAGCTGTCCACCCTGTGGTTCCCCGCCTCGTTGCAGAACATGTGGGCGCTCCTGGTCATGATCCTGGTGCTCCTGGTCCGCCCGCAGGGCTTCTTCGGCCGCCGCGAGCGAGTGGGATGAGAGGACGACGACCGTGGACCTGATGGCAATCCTCAGCAACGCCCTGCGCGGCGCGCTCGGCCCGGAGGCGGCGATCTACGCGCTGGCCGCGGTGGGCCTGAACCTGCACTTCGGCTACACCGGGCTGCTCAACTTCGGGCACGTGGGCTTCATGCTCGTCGGTGCCTACGGCACCGCCGTCCCGGTGATCGCCTGGGGCATGCCCCTGTGGGTGGGCATCCTCATCGGCATCGCGTGCGCCGTGGTGCTCGCGCTCCTGCTCGGCATCCCGACGCTGCGGCTGCGGGGCGACTACCTCGCGATCGCGACGATCGCCGCGGGCGAGGTGCTGCGCTACCTCTACCGTTCGGAGTGGGCGGAGCCGCTGACCGGTGGGGTCTTCGGCATCACGCAGTTCGCCAACGGCTTCTACGCCTTCAACCCCTACAGCGGCCCCCTCGACCTGGGACCGCTGGACTTCTCCCGCAACGCCCTGTGGGTGATGACGGTCGGCTGGGGAGCTGCCCTGCTGGCGGCGCTCCTGGTGGCCCTGCTCATCCACTCGCCGTGGGGCCGCGTGCTGCGGTCGGTGCGCGAGGACGAGATGGCCGCCCGCAGCCTGGGCAAGAACGTGTTCGTCTACAAGATGCAGAGCCTCGTGCTCGGCGGCGTGATGGGCGCCCTGGCCGGTTCGCTGCTGGCGATCAACACCCAGGCACTGAGCCCCGACGTCTTCATGCCGATCCTCACGTTCTACCTGTGGACGATCGTGATCCTCGGTGGCGCGAGCCGGGTCATGGGGCCGATCCTGGGGTCCGTGGTGTTCTGGTTCCTGCTGACGTCGCTGGACTCGCTGCTGCGGCAGGCCATCTCCGGCGGCGTCATCCCCTCCAGCCTGCTGGACAGCAGCGACGTCGGCGCGATCCGCTTCGCCGCCGTGGGCCTGGGCCTGATGCTGCTGATGCTGTTCCGCCCGGCGGGCCTGCTGGGCAACCAGAAGGAGTTGCGTCTCGATGTCCGCTGACGACCAGGCTGACCAGTCCGTGCCGGAGGGGCAGGAGGACGTCGTGCTGGACCAGGAGGACCTGCTCACCCAGCGCGAGGAGCTCATCGACGCCGAGCACGAGCGCGAGGCGCGGGGACCGTCGGCGGGAGCGCAGCGGGCCGCCGAGGCGCTCCGCGGCGTCGAGGCCGCACCAGGGGTCCGCAAGCCGGACCCGATCCTCGTCGCCGACGGGGTCGTGCGGCGCTTCGGCGGCTTCACCGCCGTCGACGTCGAGCACCTCGAGGTGCAGCGGGGCACGATCACGGCGCTCATCGGTCCCAACGGGGCGGGCAAGTCGACCTTCTTCAACCTGGTGAGCGGCTTCGACAGCCCCACGGCGGGGACGTGGTCCTTCGACGGCAAGGAGATCAGCGGCTGGTCGGCCTACCGCATCGCGCGGCTGGGGATGGTGCGCACCTTCCAGCTCACCAAGGCGCTCATGCGTCTCACCACGCTCGAGAACGTG